>DASQEJ010000122.1:0-8067 GCA_035633715.1 Actinomycetota bacterium
GTGGGAGGGCGTCGGCCTCTGCTCGTACCTGTTGATCGGGTTCTGGTTCGAGAAGCGCTCGGCGGCGGCCGCCGCGAACAAGGCGTTCATCGTCAACAGGATCGGCGACTTCTCGTTCCTTTTGGGGATCTTCCTGCTGCTGGCGACGACCGGCTCGGTCGTGTTCGGCGAGGTAAACGGCGCCGCGCCGGAGATGAGCGCCGGCATCGCCACGATCGCCGCGCTCCTCTTGTTCGGAGGCGCCGCCGGCAAGAGCGCGCAGATTCCGCTCTACGTGTGGCTGCCGGACGCCATGGAGGGGCCGACCCCGGTCTCCGCGCTCATCCACGCGGCGACGATGGTCACCGCGGGGGTCTACATGGTCGCCCGCCTCAGCCCGGTCTTCGCCGCGTCGGGGGGCGACGCGCTGCTCGTCGTCGGGTGGATCGGGGCGCTGACCGCGCTGTGGGCCGCGGTGATGGCCGCCGCGGAGTACGACATCAAGCGGGTCCTCGCCTACTCGACGATCTCGCAGCTCGGGTACATGTTCCTCGCCCACGGCGTCGGCGCGTACTCCGCCGGGGTCTTCCACCTCGTCACCCACGCGTTCTTCAAGGCGCTGATGTTCCTGGGGGCCGGGGCGGTCATGCACGCGCTCGGCGGCGAGACCGACATGCGCAAGATGGGCGGGCTGCGCAAGCAGATGCCGATCGTCGGGCTGACGTTCTTCGCCGGATGGCTGGCGATCTCCGGGATCGTCCCGTTCGCAGGCTTCTTCTCGAAGGACGCCATCCTCGCGTCGGCCTGGGCCGAGGAGCAGTACGCGCTGTGGGCGATCGGCCTCGGGACCGCGCTGCTGACCGCGTTCTACATGTCGCGCCTGTACTTCCGGGTGTTCGAGGGCAAGACGAGGATTCCGGAGGGTGCCCATCCCCATGACGCCCCCCTCACGATGGCGGCGGCCCTCGTGCCGCTTGCCGTCCTGTCGTTGGTCGGCGGCGCGATCAACCTCCCGGGGCAGCTCACGCTCGAGCATTTCCTCGAGCCCGTCGTCGGCGTGAGCCACGTCCCCGAAGGCCTGACCGCCTACCTGCTCGCCGGGATCGCGCTGCTCGGGAGCGTCACGGGCATCGCGGCGGCGCGCGTCCTCTATCTCAGCCGCGCCGGGTCGCTCGTCCGGCGCAAGCTCGAGGCGCGGCTCCGCCCGTTGGTCGAGGCCGCCCGCGCGAAGTTCTACGTCGACGAGATCTACGACCGCACGGTCGTGTGGCCCGGCAAGGGGATCGCGCTGCTGTCGGCGACCGTCGTCGACCGCGGCGTCTTCGACGGCATCGTCAACGGCACGGGCGGCGCGGTCGCCCGTTTCTCCGAGGGCCTCCGGAGACTGCAGACCGGCTACGTGCGCAACTACGCCGTCTTGTTCCTGCTCGGCGTCGTCGCGCTCCTGACGGTGCTCGTGCTGAGGGCGGTGGGCGCGTGAGCGAGGTGAACCTGCTCGACGTCGTCATCTTCCTTCCGGTGATCGGCGCGCTCCTGCTGGGCGTGATCCCGAAGGGCCGCGACGACCTCTTCCGGTTCGCGGCGCTCGCGGTCACGCTCGCGACGTTCGTGCTCTCGATCGGCGTCCTCGCCAGCTTCGACTCGTCGAACCCGGGCTTCCAGCTCGGATCGTCGCTCGTGTGGATCGAGGACTGGGGCGTCGGCTACGAGACCGGGATCGACGGCGTGAGCCTGTGGATGGTCATGCTGACGACGTTCCTCATGCCGCTCGCGGTGCTCGCGTCGTGGACCGTCACGCGGCAGGTGCGCGCGTACTTCGTCTTCCTGCTCGCTCTCGAGACCGGGATGCTCGGCGTCTTCTGCGCCCTCGACCTGTTCCTCTTCTACCTGTTCTGGGAGGCGACGCTCGTCCCGATGTACTTCCTGATCGGGATGTGGGGCTACGGCCGCCGGATCTACGCCGCGATGAAGTTCTTCTTGTTCACGCTCGTGGGGTCGCTGCTGATGCTCGCCGCCATCCTGTTCCTCTACTTCCAGGGGCCGGACCAGACCTTCGACTACCGGGCGCTGCTCGGGACGCCGCTGTCGCTCGACGTGCAGCGTCTGCTGTTCCTCGGCTTCTTCGCGTCGTTCGCCGTCAAGGTGCCTCTCGTGCCGTTGCACACCTGGCTCCCGGACGCGCACACGGAAGCGCCCACCGCGGGCTCGGTCCTGTTGGCCGGAGTGCTGCTGAAGATGGGGGCCTACGGCCTCATCCGGTTCGGCATCCCGCTGTTCCCGGACGCGGCCCGCGACCTCGTGCCGTTGCTGATCGCTCTCGCGATCGCCGGCATCGTGTACGGCGCGATCGTCGCCGCGGTGCAGAAGGACCTGAAGCGGCTCATCGCCTACTCGTCCGTGGCGCACCTCGGCTTCGTCGTGCTCGGGATCTTCGTCGGGACGGTGGAGGGCATGAGCGGCGGGATCATCCAGATGGTCAGCCACGGGATCTCGACCGGCGCCTTGTTCATGCTCGTCGGCATCCTGTACGAGCGCCGGCACACGCGTCAGATCGCGGAGTTCGGGGGCCTGGCGAAGACCGTGCCCGTCCTCGCGGGCGTCTTCTTGCTCGTCACGATGTCGTCGATCGGGCTGCCGGGGCTGAACGGCTTCGTCGGCGAGTTCTCGGTTCTCGTCGGGACGTTTTTGTCGTACCGCTGGTGGGTCGTGCCCGCCGCGTTCGGCGTCGTGCTCGCCGCGGTCTACCTCCTGTGGGCGTACCAGCGCGTGTTCTACGGCCCGGTCACGTCCGAGGAGAACGCCGCGATCCGTGACCTGCAGCCGCGTGAGCTCGCGATGCTCGCCCCCCTTCTCGTGCTGATCGTGGGGATGGGCGTCTACCCGGAGCCCTTCCTCGAGCGCATCAACCCTGCGGCCGAGAAGGTCGTCCGTCAACTGAACGATTCCTCGGTACTGCCGAAGTCCGGCAGCACTGCTGGAGGCGGTGACTGATGGAGTTCTCGGTCCCCGACGTGAGGCTGTCGGGCATCGCCCCCGAGATCGCGCTGTCGGTCGCGGCCCTGCTGATGCTCGTCGTCGACGCGGTCCTGGGCCGGCGGCTTCCGAAGTGGACGCTCGCCGCGGCCGCGTCGATCGCGCTGGTCGTCGCGGGATGGTTCGCGGTCCAGGCGTGGGAGGTCAACGAGCTCCAGCTCGAGGGCATGGTGGCTTCGGACGGCTTCGCCTCGTTCGTGAAGGTCTCGCTCGCGACGTTCGCGCTCTTGACGGTGTGGCTGGGCCGGGGCCACATGCCCGGCGACGAGCTCGACGAGTCCGAGTTCTACGCCCTGGTCCTGTTCGCCACGGCGGGCATGATGCTGATGGCGGGCGCCGCGGACCTCATCATGATGTTCCTCGCGCTAGAGACCTTCTCGATCGCGCTGTACGTGCTGGTCGCGTTCCGGCGACGCTCGCTCACGTCGCAGGAGTCCTCGATGAAGTACTTCCTGCTGGGGTCGTTCTCGTCGGCGTTCTTCTTGCTCGGGATCGCGCTCGTCTACGGCGCGGTGGGGTCGACGAACCTGTACGGGACCGGCGGCCAGCCCGGCATCGTCGAGTTCCTCCGCACCACGCCGACGTCCGAGGTCACGCTGCTGTTCCTCGCAGCGGGACTGTTGATCGTCGGCCTCGCATTCAAGGTCGCCGCCGTCCCGTTCCACATGTGGACGCCGGACGCGTACCAGGGCGCCCCGTCGACCGTCACCGGCTTCATGGCGGCGGCGTCCAAGCTCGCCGGGTTCGCGGCGTTGATCAGGCTCCTCGACGCGGCCCTGTTCACGCTCCGCTGGGAATGGCAGCCGCTCGTCGTCGCGATCGCCGTCGCGACGATGGTCGTCGGGTCGATCCTGGCGGTCGTCCAGGAGGACGTGAAGCGCCTCCTGGCCTACTCGTCGATCGCCCATGCCGGCTTCGTCCTCACCGCGGTCGTCGCGGCGAGCGACGACGCGGTCGCGGGGTCGCTGTTCTACCTGGCGACCTACGGGCTGACCGTGGTCGGGGCGTTCGCGGTCGTGGCGGTCCTCGGAGGAGGCGGCGAGAGCCGCACCCGGCTCGTGGACTACAAGGGCCTCTTCTACGAGCGGCCGTTGCTCGCCGCCGCCCTCAGCTTGTTCCTGCTCTCGCTCGCGGGGGTGCCGCTCACCTCGGGGTTCGTCGCGAAGCTCGTCGTCTTCGGCCCGGCGATCGACTCCGGCTACACCTGGCTGGTCGTGATCGGGATGCTCTCGTCGGCGATAGCGGCGTTCTTCTACCTCCGCGTGATGGTCGTGATGTACATGCAGGAGCGTGACGACGACGCCCCCTCGATCGAGGTCCCGGCGCTGTCCGGCGCGGTCATCGGCCTGACCGCGGTCGCGACGCTGGTCCTGGGCCTCGGCTGGGGGCCGCTGATCGAGATGGCCGAGAAGGCGACCGTCCTCTTCACCGCCTCCGGAGGCTGATCCGAGCTCGCTCCGGTTGAGTCACGTGCTACTCCAGTGAAACTTTTTGCAAATCTGTGAAGGATTGTTGCCGGAGCCGTCAAATTACTCGCTCTGCTGGGGATCCAATCCTGGGCTGGGCGGCTCCAGACACACATCGCGGGAGGAGGGGTTGATTCAAGCCGCCCCTTGGCAGTTCACATCGGAAAGACCTGGAAAAGGAGAACTCAAAGATGCGTTCCTTCCTGAACAAGAAGAGCATCACCCGTACCGTGCTTCTCGGCGCCGTCTCGATGGCGTTCATCCTTCCGAGCTCGCCGGCCCATGCCGCCCAGGCGGCCGTCGGCGAGGCCGACGCCCCCTCCGGCGTCTCGGGCGTCGAGTGGAAGACCACCGGAAGCTGCGTCGGCGAAGCGGTCAGCCGGGACGGCAGCACGATGACGGTAGTCGTGCACGGCCAGTCGGTTGCGGCGGGTCCGGCGATCGACACCGCGATCGCCTGTGTCATCTACGCCGGTGGCCAGAGGCACGAGCTGGGTGGTGTCGGTGTCGGTCCGGCGGGTGCCGTCGTCAACGCGGTGACCGACCTTCCCCTCGGCCCGTACAGGTTCTGCGTCGAGCTGCACACGACGTACCTGAACGGCATCGCCGACAAGACCTGCGCGTAGAAGAACGATCCGAGGGCGCCCCAACCGGGGCGCCCTCATCTTCGTTTTAGGAGATGGGATGGGGACGACCGCAGTGAAGCGCATGACCTCGAAAACGCTCACCGCGCTGCTGGCGGCGCTGTGCTCGGCCGTCGTCCTCACCGCTCCTGCTCCCGCGGCGGCCGCTCGAACGGCCCCGCCGCAGCTCGCCGGTGTCACCCGGATCGTGGGCGACACGACCTCGGCGATGTGGGTGACGGTCCCCCACAAGGCCAGCTTCACGTGGAAGCTGGACGAGAACCCCGACGTCAGGATCGACGGCGGCGGCCGGATGGCCGGGGTCGTCATCACGGAGGGCGACTTCGGCGACCGTGGCCGGCTGTTCGCGATGATGGGGCGCGCATCCTTCTGCCGGGCCCGGGGGTGCACGTCCGAGGACACGCACCAGTTCCTGACCGGACAGAACCCCCACCAGGCGCCGTCCGACAAGTTCGTTCTCCCCGCGGGCCGGTACCTCCTCTACCTGATCGCCGACGGCGCTCCCGCCTCGGTGACGCTGAGGCTCCACGGCTTGCCGGGCAAGGCCAGGATCGTCCCGAGGACGCCGGTCGACGCGGAGGTGCATGTTCCGACGCCCCAGACCGAGGTCATGGGGCCGGACGAGAAGGTCTACTGGTTCGGCGACGCCGGCACGATCGACGCCGACGCCGGGCTGATCGCGGGTGCGATGAGCCTCGACACGAAGAACTGGTCGCGGGGCTCCTGGGGGAGCTGCCTGCAGCGCGTCGTGCTCGAGCCGGAGCCGGTCGGGTACTCGCCGGCCTGCCCCGCGGGGGCCTCTGCACGCACGACCGTCGGCTCGCCCGTACCCGGCGACCAGCACATCCACGACACGAGCATCTGGAACGTCGCGCCCGGCGGCCGCTGGGGGCTCGGGATGAACTACGTCGCGGTAGCGGACGTGCAGAGCGTCGCCGCGGTGACGCTGTACCTCCCGTACCAGGTGCCCCCGGCTTAGCCGGGAGGGCGCCTCTCGCTTGTCCGACTCGAAAGGAAGCTCGCTTTGAGAACGTTGTCGAGGCGGTCTTTGCGCGCGGGGACTTTGTTCGCGGTAGTGGCGGGATCGATCGCCGTCGCCGTCCCCGCTCTTGCAGAGGATTACGTCTATCCACCGATCGTCGATCCCGTACGCGCGATCGAACAGCGCGTCGAAGAGACGACCGAGCCAGCGCGCGACCCCGTCGGCGCAGTCGAGCAGACGATCGCCCCCGACGTGACGGGTGAGTGTCATTTCCAGGGCGGGACGATCGAGGGAGCCGCCGCCGCCACCGGGACTCCCGAGCAGATCGGCATCGTGTGCCGCGTCTACGACGAGCGCGGGATCCAGCGGGGAGGCTGCGGGCTGTTCGTGCCCGGCGTCACGGCCGAGTGCGCGGCTCCGACCCAGCTCGTCCTCGGCCCACCAAGGGTCTGCTACGAGGCGTACGCCGTGTACTCGTGGGGGACCGACAAGGAGGTTGGATGCAAATGGTAAAGACCGACAAGAGGAGCCTGCGCCGGATCGCGTTCGTCGCGGGGGTCGTCCCGGCCCTCGTCGCGTGGGCCGTGCCGGTACGCGCCGACGTCACGCGGGTCATCGAGAAGGTCACCGGCGTCTGTCACTACTCGGCCGGGACGGTCGAGGGGGCCGCGGCGGCCGTGCCGCCGGGGGCGACGCAGACGGGCATCGTTTGCAACGTGTACGAGAACGGTGTCCACATCGGCGGTTGCGGCGGCGTGCTCAACGCCTCCGCCGCCGCATGCGTGGGGCCTGCGGTCGGCCTCGGCGCGCCGGTGATCTGCACCTACGCGTGGGCGGTCTACCCGCGCGCGACGGTCGAGGACCGTCACTGCGAGAGCTGACGCGACTCGGGGGCGCGCTCGTCGAGCGCGCCCCCGAGCGTCAGCACGTCTCTACTTCCTGATCCGCGTCACGATGCCGCAGGCGAAGCGGCTCCCGCCGTCACCCGTCGCGAGCGTCGCGGGGTCCGGCCCCATCGCGTCGGCCGCATGCGAGTGGTACCGCTCGTTCCCCTCCGAGTCCGTTGCCGGGATGTGCGCGAGGTTGTCCGCGTCCTGATGGACGATCACCGCGCTCCCGTCGTCGTCGAACAGACGGTTGATCTGGAAGCGATCGGTGAGGACGTTCGCCCGGGCGAGCCCGCCGTTCGTCGCCAGCAGCGGGGGCAGGTCGCCCCGGTGGTTGCCGTGGTTGCGCTCGTCCGGGTTCCAGTGCGAGCCGGCGGTGAAGAACGGCGACGCGTCTCCCTCGTCGTCGACGGCGGCGCGGTCGCACTCGCCCCTCGAGTGGATGTGGAAGCCGTGGAAACCTTCGGTGAGACCGGTGTTCTCGCCCTCGAGGCTGAAGCTGCCGATGGTCGCGACGACGCGCGTCACGCAGCTCGCGTCGTTCCAGAAGTGGACGACGCCGATCCTGTCGCCGTCGACGTTCCGTAGGACGGCCTTAGCCTTCTTCTGCTCGCGACACGCCGTCGGCGCCATGCCTCCGGTCTGCGTCGTCGCGATCGCCACGACCGCGACGAGGACGACGAGCGAGAGCGCACTCACGATCCTGATCCGGGGTGTTCCGGTCATGCCACGCCTCCTTGGTGGGTTCGGCCCGCGCCTCCCTTACCCGGCCGCAGTCGGGGAGAATCCCGGGCGTGAGCGAGCGAGGGTTGACGCCGGCCGCACGGATGGCCGTGTACGCGGGGGCCGGGTTCGTCTTCGAGGTCGCGTTCAGCGCGCTCCACGACCTGGGGCGCGGCCGCAGGGTGCGACTGCGCACGAGCCCGTGGATGCTCACCGTGTACGCGTTGCTGCTGCCGCTGTACGAGCCCGTCCACGATCGCCTACGCGGGCGACCCCTGCCGGTGAGGGCGACGGCCTACGGCCTCGGGTTCCTGGCGGTCGAGTACGCGAGCGGCCGTGCGTTCCGGCGCGCG
>DASQEJ010000123.1:0-7429 GCA_035633715.1 Actinomycetota bacterium
TGCCCGCCGCGGCCGCCGGGAGGGCGGCGACGCCGTAGACGGTGTCCGTCGGGATCACCGCTATCGCCCCGTCGCGCATCGCGGCGGCGACCTCGTCGATCGTCACCCAGGCCATCGGCCCTCCGCGATCCGGTCCCTGCCCGTCAGGTCGGGATGGACGGAGACGTCGGCGAAGCCCTTCGAGTCGAGGATCTTCCGCACGGCGTCGCCTTGCGTCTCCCCTATCTCGAGCACGAGCCAGCCGTCACCGCGGAGCCAGGCCGGGGCTTCGTCCGCGATCCGCTCGACGACGCTCGTCCCACCGCCCGGCGCGAACAGGGCCTCTCCGGGCTCGTGGTCGACGACGTCAGGCGGCAGCATCGAACGTTCGTTGGGATCGACGTACGGAGGGTTCCCGACGACGACGTCGACGCGTCCGGCGAGGTCGGGCGGAAGCGCCTCGAAGAGGTCGCCCGGACGGATATCGACGGGCAGCCCCAACGAGTCTCGATTCGTCGTCGCCCACTGCGCGGCGGCCGGCGACAGCTCCGTCGCGACGACCAGAGCGTCCGGCCGCTCGTCGGCGACGGAGAGCGCGATCGCGCCGGACCCCGTGCACAGGTCGACCAAGGTCCCGCCCGCCGGGAGGCGCTCCATCGCCCGCTCGGCGACGAGCTCGGTCTCGGGCCGCGGGATGAAGACGCCCGGCCCGACTTTCAGCTCGATCCTCCGGAACGCTGCGGTTCCGAGGACGTACTGCAACGGCTCGCCCGCGAGGCGGCGCCGGACCAGCTCCTCGACGTCCCGGCCCTCCGCCGCCCGCTCGATCCACCGGGCCTCGGCTTCGGCCGACTCGACCCCACCTGCCCGCAAGCGCTCGGCCAACCCAGCGGTCTGGCTCAGGAGCCGTCGTCTCCCAGGGAGACGTCCCGGTCGCTCCTCTGCAGCGCCTCGATGAGGTCGTCGAGGTCGCCTTCCAGGATCTCGCCGAGCCGGTGGGTCGTGTAGCCGATCCGATGGTCCGTCACGCGGTTGTCCGGGAAGTTGTAGGTCCTGATCCGCTCCGAGCGGTCGCCGCTCTTCACCTGGGACTTGCGCTCCTCGGCGGCCGCGCGCTGCTGCTCCTCCTGCTTCGCCTGCAGGAGCCGGGCGCGGAGAATCCGCATCGCCTTCGCCTTGTTCTGCAGCTGCGACTTCTCGTCCTGGCACGCGACCTCGACGCCCGTCGGGAGGTGCGTGATCCGGACCGCCGAGTCCGTCGTGTTCACGGACTGGCCGCCGGGGCCGCTCGACCGGTACACGTCGATCTTCAGGTCCTTGGGGTCGATCTCGACGTCGACCTCCTCGGCCTCCGGGAGCACCATGACGCCGGCGGCGGACGTGTGGATGCGGCCGCTCGACTCGGTCACCGGCACGCGCTGGACGCGGTGGACGCCGGCCTCGTGCTTGAGCCGCGAGAACGCGCCCTTGCCCTTGACCGCGAACGTCACCTCCTTGAAGCCGTTGACGCCGGTCTCGTTCGAGTTCAGCACCTCGGTCTTCCAGCGGTGGTTCTCGGCGTAGCGGGAGTACATCCGGAAGAGGTCGGCAGCGAACAGCCCGGCCTCGTCGCCCCCCGCGCCTGCCCTGATCTCGACGATCACGTCCTTGTCGTCGTGGGGGTCCTTCGGGATCAGCGCGGCGGCGATCTCCTCGACGAGGCGGTCGCGCTCCTTGCTCTGCGTCGCGATCTCCTCTTCGAGGTAGGCGCGCTCGTCGGGCGACGCCCCGGACAGCATCTCCTTGGCCTGCTCGAGGTCGTCGGCCGCCGCCCGGTACCGGCGCCACGAGTCGACGGTCGTACGCAGTTCGGAGTGCTCCTTGCCGAGAGAGCGCAGGTCGTCGGGCCGGGCGGCGAGCGCGGGGTCGCCGAGGAGGCGCTCGACCTCGTCGAAGCGCCTCTCCATCTCGTTCAACCTGTCTTCGGGCAGCTTCATGAAAGCGTCCGTCCTAATCGGGGCAGGCGGATATCTTCGGGCGGTGAGGGGGCCACCGGCGGCGCCTGCGAGGCCATCAAAGATACACCTGGCCCCGCTCGGCCAACCTGTAGTAGTCATGGTCGAGGCCGCCACCACCGAGGGGAAGATCGTTTGAGCACCACCAGACGCACGTTCGTCCGCGGCGTCGCCGCGGCCGCCGCTGCCGGGGCCGTGCGCGCCGCACCGGCGCTCGCGCGCCGTCGCAAACGCCCGAAG
Source organism: Actinomycetota bacterium (assembly GCA_035633715.1). GTDB lineage: Bacteria > Actinomycetota > CADDZG01 > CADDZG01 > WHSQ01 > JALZEG01. The sequence goes on from DASQEJ010000123.1 coordinate 2,214, forward strand.
AAGCCGGAGCCTCAGTGGCTGTTCCGCGACCGCTTCCAGCGCCGCGACGCTTCCGGCTGGGGATGGCCGTGGTTCAACCAGCGCTACGGCCGTCGCTGGGTGATCTCCGAGCAGCGCGGCGTGTACCGCCTCCCGCCCACCGAGAACTCCGTCTACTACCGGCCGAACCCGATCCTCGTGCTCGACCACGACGTGGCGAACGCGGACGTGAGGGCGACGATCTCGATGTCGAACGCCGCGGCCCGCTTCGGCGTCGTCGCCCGGGCCACCGGCTACGCCGACTACTACGCGGCCCACATCGGACCCGGCAACCACATCCGGCTCGTGCGGTGCGGCCACCACGACGAGAGGGTCCTCGCGCGCAAGCCGTTCTTCGTCGAGGCGAACCGCCGCTACCGGATCCGGTTCCGCGTCCACGGCGCAGGGCCGGTGCGGTTGAAGGTGAAGGCGTGGCCGGTCACGGAGCCGGAGCCGCGGGCCTGGAACGTCGACCTCGCCGACGCGTCTCCGGGGGCGCTCACGTCGGCCGGACCGTTCGGCCTCTTCGCCGAGCACGCGGTGGACGGCCGCGGCGCTGCCCTCAGGGTCTCGGACTTCGTCGTGTGGTCACAGGACAAGCGGGCTTACACGCCGCCTTCGGTGACGTACTCGATGGCGGGCCCGGTGCAGAACAAGCGCGTGAAGGTCGTCGCGAAGACCGCGGTCCCTGCGCGCATCGGCTTCGAGTACGGAACCGACGCGACGTTCGGCAGCGGCGTCACGCGCGTCCGCGCCGGCCACAGCTCGGACCGCGCCCAGACGGCGAGCGCATGGCTCGACCTCGACGCGTTCGCCCCCTCCTCGGTCGTCCACTGGAGGGCGTGGGCCGAGCGCCGCGGCGTCCGCGTCTACGGGCCCTCGTCGACGTTTCGGATGCCGCCCCCGCCGGGTCTGCCCGTCAAGTTCGCGTTCGGCTCGTGCACGCGCTGGCAGCCCTCGCCGCGGCGGTCCTTCGACCAGGCCCGGCTCCAGCTCCCGGACTTCTACCTACACCAGGGCGACTTCGGATACGTCCCTCACCGCGTGCTCGCGCACGCGCCCGACACCTACCAAGACCACTGGACGAGGATGATCCTCGACCCGTCGTTCGGCGCGCTCACGCGCTCGGTTCCGATCGGCATGTCGCAGGACGACGCCGACTACGGGACGAACCTCGCGGATCGCGGGACGTTGCGCCGCTTCACCATCCGTGCGCACGACGAGCTCACCGCGAACCCGCGGAGCGCCTACTACACGTTTCGTTGCGGCGACGTCGCCGTCTTCGTCATCGACTCCCGGCGGTACTCGACCGGCAAGAACGTGCCGCCGGCGCAGCGCACCAAGCTGGGGGCCGAGCAGAAGGCGTGGCTGTTCGACGAGATGTCGCGCGCCGCGGAAGACGACGTCGGCCTCTGCGTCGTCGCGTCGCCCCAGGCGTTCGGCTCCGACCGCAGCCCGGCGTCGTGGCGGAAGGGCTTCGAGCAGGAGTGGCGCGAGCTCATGGACTTCTTCGACGACCTGAGGGCTCCGGTGTTGATCGTCTCCGGCGACGCGCACGGGCACCGTCTCCACGAGTACCCGCAGAAGAACCTCGACCCCAGCGTCCCGCGCATCGTCGAGCTGGTCTCGTCGGGCACCGAGCAGAACAAGTTCTCCGACGAGGTCGACCCGCGCATCCTGCTCAGGCAGGCGCAGGGGTCGGGCTTCGGCGTCGTGGAGCTGGGCCCGGAGGAGAACGTCGGGGGGCAGCGCACGCGGACGCTGACGCTGTCGGCGCTGAGGAGCACGGACGGGACCCCGCTGTGGGCCCCCCAGCGCTACCTGATCGTGCGAGGCGTCGGCATCCTCCCCGTCATCCTCTAGCGCCGGGAGGCGCCGCCGGGCCAGCCCGGATCGGCCCCGGTTACGTTCGGCTCTCCAGTAGTGACATGTCGCTGTCACACCGTGGACAAATTCAACGCCACGCTCAACAAAATCGTCAATTTGGGTAAGCAATGGGGTCGCTTTGGCGTACTCCCTGGTAGGCGGACGCGAGAAGGCGCGTCCAGGGCGGAAAGGATGCTGGGGATGATCCTTGGCAAGAGAAAGGCGGTAGCGGTTCTCGCCGCTACCGCGATCGTGGGGTCGGGAGCGATGTGGGCGGTCCCGGCGCACGCAGCAACGAACTGTGTTCCGGTTCCGGGCGGGACGCTCGGCGCCGACGTGAAGGTCGGGCCCGTCGAGGAGCGGGTGCCGGCGATCTCCGACATCGAGATCTGCGTGGGCGGCGGCACCGTGCCGCTCACGCGGGTTGCTACGAGCGGAGGGTCCTGTGTGTCCGGGTGCCTCGCGGTGTACGTGGGCGGCGGGGCCGTCGACCTCGACGGTTTCTCGATCTCGTGGTCGGAGGACGGCGTCCCGCATGCCCCGGTCGGGCTCGATCCGACCCCGATCTCGGGTCCCGCCGAGACGTGCGTGCTGAGCGTCGGAATGCCGGACGCGCCGGACACGGACTGCTTCATCGCCATCGGGCCGGACGACCCGACCGGCACGCTCCAGCCCATCGTCGACGACGCGTTCGAAGCCATCGGGACCGCCGTCGGGCTGGTCGGGACCGGCGAGCGGATCACCTGCGACCTGATCCCGGACTGGTACGACTCGAACACCGGGACGTACCGGGACTTCTGCACCGACGAGGTCGGCTGGAGCCTGGCGGTGGCGAACGACGGCGAGGACGTCACTTGCAACTCGCTCCCGCCGATGTACGACGACTGGGGCAGGGAGTACCGCTTCTGCGACAACCCGACGGGTTGGCTGAACGCCTTCGTGGACGACGGCTACGAGACCTGCAACTACGCGCTCGGCCCCCAGACCGACCCCGACTACCCCTACTGGTGGGACGAGGTGTACTTCTGCGACGACCCGGTGCTCTGGACGGAGCGCGCGATCGAGAACCTCTGCAACAACCTCTGCGACCTGCAGACCCTGCAGGTCCTGATCGCCCGCATCCGGGAGATCACGCAGGAGGAGATCAGGATCCACATCGGGTGAGCCCGGCGTAGGCCGGCCCACATCCGGCGCGTCGGAAAGGAAACGGCCCCGCGGGAGACCGCGGGGCCGTTTTCGCGTCAGGCTACGGGCGAGTCCGGGACGTCGGCCGCCTTCGGCTTCTCCACGTCGGCGGCCACGGCCTCCATCGCCGCGATCGCAACCTCGATCTGGTCCAGCGACGGGGGCTTGGTCGTGATGCGCTGGAGCGCGAGGCCCGGGAGCATCGAGATCCTGAAGAACAGCGACTTCTCGTTCTTCGACGCGAGCTTGATGGCCTCGTAGGAGATCCCGGCCAGCACGGGGATCGCCCCGATGCGGATCGCGACCCGCGGCAACAGGCCCAGGTGGGCGAACAAGAGGTCGATCACGAAGTGGGCGAGGATCGTCAGGAACAAGACGATGAACAGGAAGTTGGTCCCGCACCGCACGTGCAGCGTCGGGTACTTGTCGTCGATGAGCTTCGGGTCGAGCGGGTCGCCGTTCTCGTAGGCGTAGATCGTCTTGTGCTCGGCCCCGTGGTACTGGAACACGCGACGCACGTCCTTGAACGTCCCGATGAGCAGCAGGTAGCCGACGAACATCGAGAGCCTGATCCCGCCCTCGATGAGGTTCGCGACGAGCGGGTTGTCCTCGGACAGGTTGCCGGTCCAGTTCTCGATCAACCGCGTGCCGAACACCGGCAACGCGATGAAGATCGCCGAGAAGAGGATCATCGCCGAGGCGAGGGTCCAGCCGAGCTGCTTGTCGGACAGCTGCTCTTCGTCCTCCAGCGCCTGGTTCGCCGAGATCATCAGGGCCTTGATCCCGATCGCGAGGGACTCGCCCAGGACGAGGACGCCGCGGGCGAGCGGCCACTTCAACCAGGGGTGCCGCTCCGCGACGCTAGGGAGCGGGTGCTTCTCGACGGCGATCGTCTCGTCGGGACGGCGGCAGGCCACGGACCACGAAGCCGGCCCCCGCATCATCACGCCCTCGAGGACGGCCTGTCCGCCGATCGAGGGCCGCGGGGCCGGATTCTCTTCGCTCATCCGGGCAGTGTAGTGAGTGTTACTCGGTGGCGCTTGCGTCTGCCGTCGCCGGCGCCGCGTCGGCCGCAGGCTCGGCCGCCTTCGGCTTGGCGCGGTTGGCGTACTTCTTCTGGAAGCGCTCGACGCGGCCCCCGGTGTCCACGAGCTTCTGCTTGCCCGTGTAGAAGGGGTGGCACTGGTTGCAGAGCTCGACGTGGAGCTCCGGCTTCACCGAGCGCGTCGTGAACGTGTTGCCGCACGAGCACGAGACCTTGGTCTCGATGTAATCGGGGTGGATTCCCTGCTTCACGATCCCTCTTCCTCTCTAGGAGTCGAGCCTTGGAGCTCCTCGCGCCGCTTCCGCGCCTTCTCGTATGCGACCGAGGCCCGCGCCATCACCTTGAACGTCAGGAGCAATCCCCCGACCAAGGCGATGATAAGCAGCCATTGCGGCCAACCCAAGCCCAGGAGCAACTATTCCCCCTTGACCGGGGCCTTCGCTATCTCCCGGAGGAACTGGGCGTTGCCCAACGTGGCCTTCATCTTGTCGATCAGCAGCTCGAGAGCGCCACCGTCCGCGAGCGCGTGGAGCACCCGGCGGAGACGCCAGACGAGCTGGAGCTCCTCGGGCGTCAGCAGCAGCTCCTCCTTGCGGGTGCCCGACGCCTGGATGTCGATCGCCGGGAAGATCCGCTTCTCGGACATCCTGCGGTCGAGCTTCAGCTCCCAGTTACCGGTGCCCTTGAACTCCTCGAAGATGACCTCGTCCATGCGAGAGCCGGTCTCGACCAGCGCCGTGGCGAGGATCGTGAGCGAGCCGCCGAACTCGATGTTGCGGGCGGCGCCGAAGAACTTCTTCGGCGGGTAGAGGGCGGTCGAGTCGACACCACCGGACAGGATGCGGCCGCTGGCCGGAGTGGCGAGGTTGTAGGCACGCGACAGACGCGTGATGCCGTCGAGCAGGATCATCACGTCCCTGCCCATCTCGACCAGTCGCTTCGCACGCTCGAGCGTCAGCTCCGTCACCTGGATGTGGTCGTCGGAGGGCCGGTCGAACGTCGAGTACACGACCTCGCCGTCGACCGAGCGCTGCATGTCGGTGACCTCTTCCGGGCGCTCGTCGACGAGCAGCACGATGAGGTGGGTCTCGGGGTTGTTCTT
>DASQEJ010000124.1:0-5099 GCA_035633715.1 Actinomycetota bacterium
GCTCGGCGCCCACCGGCACGACCTCGTGGTGGCGATCGGCGGGGGAGTCGTGACCGACCTCGGCGGGTTCGTGGCGTCGACCTATCACCGCGGGATGGCCGTCGTGCACGTCCCGACGACGCTGCTCGGTCAGGTGGACGCTGCGATCGGCGGGAAGACCGCGGTGAACCTCCCACAGGGCAAGAACCTCGTCGGGACGTTCCACCAGCCGCGGGCGGTCGTCTGCGACGTCTCGGTGCTCCGGACGCTTCCGCGCGAAGAGGTTGCGGCCGGCCTCGCCGAGGTCGTGAAATACGGCTTCATCGAAGACCAGGACCTCCTCGGCGTCGTCGAAGCCCGGGCCGGCGACGTCTTCGCGGCAGACCCCGGAGTTCTCGTCGAGATCGTGCGGCGTTCGGCTGCCATCAAGGCAGCGATCGTCGCGAAGGACGAGACCGAAGGGGGGCCGCGGGCGCACCTCAACTACGGCCACACGTTCGGCCACGCGATGGAGCACGTCACGGCCGGCACCGGCGCGCCGCTCAGACATGGCGAGGCGGTCGCGCTCGGTATGATGACCGCCGCTTACGCGGCTCACCAGCTCGGGCGGATCGACGAGGCCGCCGTGGCGACCCACCGCCGTGTGCTCGAGGCCGCACGGGTCCCGGTCTCCGCTACGTTTCACCTCGCCGACCTCGAGGAAGCGTGGCGTCACGACAAGAAGTACCGCCGGGGCGTGCGCTTCGTGCTGCTGGCCGGGCTCGGGAGGCCCGAGGCCGGCGTCGAGATCGACCGGGGCACGCTCGAGAAGGCACTGAGGAGGTTGTCCGGATGATGGACTACGAAGCTCGCATCGCCCGCCTTCGCGAGACGCTCGCGACGGGCGACGTCGACACGCTGCTCGTCACGAACCTCACGAACGTCCGCTATCTGTGCGGGTTCTCGGGGTCGAACGGCCAGCTGCTCGTCACGCCGTCGAGCGCGACGTTCTTCACCGATCCTCGCTACCGCGCCCGCGCCGGCGACCTCGTCGAGGGGGCCGAGGTCGTCGTCTACGACTCGAACCTGCACGAATCGCTCGGCTCCCGCCTGACCTCCGGGAAGACGTCGAAGGTCGGGATCGAGGCGGCGACGATGTCGGTCGCCCAGAAGGCGCACCTGGAGGAGAAGCTCGCCGGCGTCGAGCTGGCGGCGACGAAGAACGTCGTCGAGGAGCTACGCCGGCGCAAGGACGCCGAGGAGGTCGCGCTGCTGCGCGAGGCCGTGCGCATCGCGGACGAGGCGTTCGACTGGATCGTCGAGCGGCTGGGGCCCGGCCGGACCGAACGCGAGATCGCGCTCGACCTCGACGTCGAGATGCGGAGACGCGGCGCGGACTCGATCTCGTTCGACCCGATCGTCGGCTCTGGTCCGCTCTCGGCGCACATCCACCACTCGCCGTCGGACCGCGAGCTGGCGCAGGGCGACCTCGTGCTGCTCGACTTCGGCGCACGGTGGCAGGGCTACTGCTCGGACCTCACCCGCACGGTCGCGCTCGGATCGGCCTCGGACCACCACCACGAGGTCTACGCGATCGTGCTGGCCGCGCAGTCGGCGGGGATCGAGGCGACGCGTCCGGGCACCCGCTGTGCCGACGTCGACGCGGCGGCGCGCAAGGTGATCGACGACGCGGGATACGGCGAGACGTTCGGCCACGGTCTCGGGCACGGCGTCGGCCTCGACATCCACGAGCTGCCGCGCTTCCACAAGACCTCGGACGAGACGCTCGGCGCCGGCGACGTCATGACCGTCGAGCCGGGGATATACGAGACGGGATCCGGCGGCATCCGGATCGAGGACTGCGTGCTCGTCACCGACGAGGGTCCCGAAGTGCTAGGCAAGGCGCCCAAGGACACGTTGACAGAGCTCTGAGAGGGAAGGCGTAACCATGATCTCCACCAACGACATGAGGCCGGGGCAGACCCTCAACCTCGACAACGGGCTGTTCACGATCGTCGACTACCAACACGTGAAGCCCGGCAAGGGCCAGGCGTTCGTGAAGACGAAGCTGAAGAACCTGAAGAACGGCGCCGTGACCGAGAAGACGTTCCGCGCCGACGAGAAGGTAGACCTCGCCGTGCTCGACAAGCGCGAGATGCAGTACCTCTACGAGGACGACGCCGGGCTCGTGTTCATGGACGTCGAGACGTACGAGCAGGTCCACGTCGATCCCGCGCTGCTCGGCGAGTCGCGCAAGTTCCTCAAAGACTCCACGATCGTCAACGTCCCGGTCTACGACGGGACTCCCGTGGGGGCCGAGATGCCGGTGTCCGTCGAGCTCGAGATCGTCGACACCGAGCCCGGCCACAAGGGCGACCGCGTGTCGGGCGCGCTGAAGCCCGCCACGGTCGAGACCGGCGCGATCGTGCAGGTCCCGCTCTTCGTCGAGAAGGGCGAGAAGATCAAGGTCGACACGCGCACGGGTGAGTACCAGTCGAGGATCCAGGGGTGACGCGATCCCGCTCGTGAAGGCTCGCCGGGCCGCGCGCCGCCTCGCCCTCGACGTCTTGTACGAGGCCGAGATCCGCGACGAGCTGCCGAGCGAAGCGCTGGAGGCGCGACGCTCGGGGGGCTGGGTGATCGCGACCGCGTCGGACTCCGAGGAGCCGCCGGACGAGCCGACCGAGGAGGCGCTCGCGTACGCGGCCGATCTCGTAGCGGGGGTGCAGGACCATCACGCGGACATAGACCAGCTGATCGTCGCCCACGCGGATCGCTGGGCGATAGAACGGATGCCGGTGGTGGACCGGACGCTGCTCAGGATGGCGATCTTCGAGCTGCTATGGCGGGACGACGTCCCGGTAGCGGTAGGGATCAACGAAGCGGTGGAGCTGGCGAAGTCCTACTCGACGGAAGACTCGGGCCGTTTCATAAACGGGCTCTTGGGCCGGATAGTAGAGGTAGAGAAGGCGACGTAGGGCGGGTGTCGAGGGGAGTCGTGAACTAAAGCGCGTCCCTGAACTCGCTCTGAGATACGCCAGCCTGTCTGAGGATCGACGCCAAAGTCCCCTTGCGAGTTCGTGGTGAAGGGGGACGATGACCGACTTTCCCGAGGGGTTCCGGAGCTTCACGTGGCTTCCTCGCTGGCGCACGCGTTCGAAGCCGAGCTTTCGGAGAGCGCGGAGCGCCTCGCCGCCGGAGACCTGCGGGAGACGCTCGGTCAAGCGCTGAGGTCGAGGCTCGCGATGATCGGCGGCTCCACGTCTGACGGGAGCGGCTGGTCTTCGAAGTAGAGCTCCAGGGCTTCCTTCAGGTTCGCCTGGGCTTCCTCGACCGACTTCCCCTGACTGGTCACCTCCACCTCGAGACAGCGCGCCACGTACCAGCCCTCGTCTCTGGTGATCGCAGCCGTGAAGCGCATCCTTCAACCGTAGCCGATGGCTTTCTCGAACTCCGTGCGCCTCCCGGCCCCCCGAACCCCATTGACGTTCCAGGGCTAGTCCCTGCTTAATGACCCCGAGGGGGGCGGACGAAACCCACCGGCGAGTGCTGCCACCGGCCCCGTGGCAGCCGCACAGGCTCCTCGCCGGCCCGGAGGTAGGGCGCCACCATGCGCAGGATCGCAACGTCTCTTCTCGTCGCCGTCGTCGTGGGCACGCTCGCGGCGGCTCCCGCCAACGCCGACACCTGGGACTGGCGCGATCCCGACGGCCGCGGCCCGCTGTCGATCAAGAGCATCCGCGCCGAGCACGGCTCGTTCGGGCCCTGGCTGAGGATCAGGTTCGACCAGCCGGTGAAGCCGGCGGCCTGGGGTCCGAAGGACTTCGTCGTCGCCGACATCGAGATCGACGGCCGTGGCAAGAGCGAGCGCTGGGTGTACTTCGTGAGCGTGCGCAATCAGCTGCGCGCGTTCACCTACTACCCGAAGACGAGAAGCGTCGTCACCGACAACGTCGGGTTCGGCGGGGGGCCGTACAACATCTCGCTCCCGGCGCTCTCGTACGACGAGCACCTCGCGTACGGCGGCCACGCGTTCGCTATCGGCTCCTTCTCGAAGACCGGGTGCGCCGGCGGATGTTGGGACGTCGTCCCGCGGCGCGGGTACCTCATTCACGACTACACGGCCCCCGAGATCACCTCGTTCACGACGCCGCAGGGGTATTGGTACGAGCCGGAAGTACCCGTGAGCTGGCGCGTGAAGGACCGCGGGCTGGCGCGCATCCGCGAGACCTACCTGAGGGCGAGCGAGGCCGGCACGGGGAAGTGGCGTCGCGTCACGACGCGCCGGAAGGTCGGCAGGCACCAGACGACGCTCCCTGCGGTAGAGGGCTCGCACGTGATGCTCCAGGTCGTCGCAAGGGATCGCGCGCGCAACGTGACGGAGTCCGACTTCAGGCTCACGCGCATCCCGTTCGACCAGGCGAGCGAGGCCGGGCCGGGGACGTTCGAGGGCCTGTGGATGGAGACGCCCGACGAAACGGCGCACGGCGGGACCGTCCACACGTCGACGCTGCCGATGGACTCGTTCTCGTTCTCAGACGACGCGAACGCGTTCTGCGTGATCGCGCGGTGGGAGGGCGACCCGGGAACCGCCACGCTCGCGGCGGGGGAGGAGTCCACCGACGTCGGTCCCTCGACCGTGCTCGAGCCGGCCTGCGTTTCGACCGACAGGATCGAGGAGCAGACCGCGACGTTGACGGTCGAGTCCGGACGGTTGAGCGTCGACGCTTACTGGAGCGGCGCCGACGGGGTGTGGGCGCGCAACGGAACGCTGCGTCCCCGCGAGGTGGCCGGCGCGCACGAGGGCGGGACCTTGCCCGTAGTCGAGGGGTCCTTCCCGTCGCTGCGGGAGATCAAGAGGATCAGCCGCTCGATGCGGTCGCGGCTATCTCGCTGAACCAGGCGATCTCGGAGCGCGCCCCGACGGCTGCGCCGATGACGACTAGCGACGGCGTGCCCTTGCGTTGCGCGGGAAGGTCCTCGAGCGCGCACGTCGTCACCCTCTGATCGTCGAGCGTCCCGTTCTCGACGATCGCGGCGGGGGTCGACGGTGAGCGGCCCCCCGAGATCAGCTCGGCCACGATCCCGGGCAGGGAGCCGTTCGCCATCAGGATCACGATCGTGTCGACCGCGGTCGCCAG
>DASQEJ010000125.1:0-3979 GCA_035633715.1 Actinomycetota bacterium
AAGCCGAGCCGCGCCAACTCGGCGTCAGAGAGCTGGGACAGTCGTTCCGCCTCGCGGAAGCAGCGCATTCCGCCGGAGTTTTCGACCATGGCCGCGCCAAAGCGACGTGCGGCTTTGCTGATGGCTGCGAAGAAGCCAGACGGACGTTCATGGACATAGTCAGCAGTGGCACTCATCGGAAACCTCTTGATGTTACGAGTCTTGCTTCTGGCTTTGTAAGTTAGGCTTGCTGCAGGTGCGAACAACAGCCGATGCCGCATTGCCGCCATGCGCATGGCGCACGCAGGTCAACGGGTGGCGGCGGACGGGTACGCCACCAAGCGGGAGGCCGGGCGCGTCGTGCCAACCTGGAACTACGTCGCCGTCCACGCCTACGGCGCCCCTGAGTTCTTCGAGGACGCCGACCGCCTGCTCGACGTGGTCACGCGCCTGACCGACCTCCACGAGGCGCCTCGACTCGAACCTTGGGCGGTTACGGACGCGCTCGAGCCCTTCATCCGGGTTCAGTTGCGCGGAATAGTGGGGCTGCGGCTGCCGATCACGCGGATCGAGGGCAAGCGCAAGATGAGCCAGAACCGCAGCGCCGAGGACCGAGCCGGGGTCGCGGCAGGCCTCGCGGCCAGCGATCAGCCAGGAGACCTGGCCGCAGCCGGCCTCATCCCCGTGCAGTGATGGGCTCGTCCGCTCCGCGCAATTCATGTGGCGGGGGTGACGCTGGGCTGCCCCTGAGAAGCTCTCCTTCCTGAGGTAGGCTTTTGGGCCAATAACAGTGGCTCAGTTTGAATCTCCGACCTTCAATCACCTGCCGGTCGACAGCCACTCGACCACCTCGCTTGCGTTCTGGTCCGGCGGGAACACCGGGTAGAACACATGCTCCACCGCGCCATCGTTGATCACCAGCGTGAACCGCTTCAGGAGCGTCATGCCGCCCGTCTCGAACGTGGGCAGGTTCATCGCGCGCGTCAGCTCCAAGCGCTCGTCCGACAGGATCGCAAACGGCAGGTGCAGGCGTTCCGCCGCCTCGCGCTGGTAGTCGGGGTCTTGCGTCGAGAGACCGAACAGATGGCCGACGCCGAGGGCCTTCAGCTCGGCGAAGTGGTCCCGGAACGAACAGGACTGGGGCGAGCAGCCGCGCGCGCCCGGGATCATATCCCAGCCGTCCGGGTTCTCGACGCCGGGCTGGCCCGTCCGAGGATACGCGTAAACGACGACCCGACCGGGGAGCGCCGACAAATCAACCATGTCGCCGTCGGTGGACCGGAGCGAAACAGAGGCCATCTGAGCGCCCGCCAAGTGGCGGGTCCCTCCGTCATCGACGGGCGCCGGGATCGCCGTCCAGTCGGGCGCGTCGACGGTGCTCTTCATCGTCGTCTCGTTGAGTGGGGTGGCTCTCGCGAAGCACGGCCCTCACAAGCTGCCTACCTGCCTCTTTCAGACTGAGGCACCACCGGGGCCGACAGGACCTTAAACCCGCTCCGAGCCTGACGCAAAATGCTCGCTGTCGAGAAAAACGTTTCCCCCGCCGCAAGCGAGCAGGCGCGCCAAGCTCATCGCCTGCGCTTGTTTGAACCGGCGCGTGAACGACAATGAGCCGAACAGTTCCATTGTCGTATAAATTTAATAATGACGCATATTTAAACAGTTTATTGCGACGCAGCATGAATCTTCCGTTCACATCTTGACCTCTGTGTTCTGCTGTTTACGTTGAATGATAGGGTTAGCGAGTCGTGTTGTTCATAGTCATCGAGCTTAAAAGAAGGTGAGTACACCCAAGTAAAAATTATCGCAGTGCAATATCGATCTGTACACATAGACCGATCGCTGCAGTACAAAGGATAAGAACCATGCCGAAGATCGCGCAGATCGAACCCCGCGACGCCGCAGCCGAAGACCGGACTGAGAAGTTCACCAAGGTTGCGCGTCGGACGATCGACAACGGCCTCGACGCGGCGCGCGAGAGCGTCGAGCGGGCCCGCAAGACCGCCGAGGACGCCACCGCCGACCAGCGCGAGATCGCGCTCCGCACCACCGAGGACCTGACCGAAGCCAACCGGATGGTTGTCGAGCTACTCGCCGAGCAGACCCGCCACAACCTCGAGGCCGCTACGGCGATCACGCGGGCCGTCGGCTGGTCGCAGATTCTCGAAGCCCAGCGCGACTACGTCACCGCCAGCTTCGAGCGCATGCGCCAACTGAACGACCGCTACCGCGAAATGGTCCAAGCCGGCTTCAAGGCCTTCGCCCTCCCGGGCCGTCGCTAAGCCCCGCCCGCGGCGCCTTCACGGCGCCGCCTCGCCGCCACGGAGGGACCGAACATGGCCGAAAGGCTTGAGCAGGACCGCGAAGTCGTGCCCCTCGTCGAGGAGCGGGCCGTCGTCCTCAAGCGCCGAAAGCTCACGGAAGGCGTCCGCGTGCGCACCGTCGTGAGCGAGCGGGACGAGGTCGTGGACGAGCCCCTCGCCACGGAGGAGGTCGAGGTGGAGCGCGTTCCCCTCGACCGCTGGGTCGACGGCCCCGTCCCCGTCCGGCAGGAGGGCGACGTGACCGTCGTCACCCTGGTGGAGGAGGTGGTCGTCGTCGAGAAGCGCCTGCGCGCCGTCGAAGAGGTCCGCGTCACCAAGCGCCGCGCCGTCCGACATGCGCCCGAGCGCGTCACGCTCAGACGCGAGGAAGCCGTGATCGAGCGTCTCGAGGCGGGCGGCGGAACCCAGGACGACCGCGACGAGCCCGCCTGACGGGCGCGTCTCCCGGCGCCCACGAGCGGGCGTCGCATCGAACGACTGATCTCAGACAACCAACCAAGGATAATCCCAATGACCACTTCCGTCATCAGCGTCGTCAAGGACGAGAAGGTCGCCGGCCAGGTGATCGACGCCCTCCGCGAAGAGGGCTTCAACGACCGGGACGTCAAGATCCTGAACGGCATCGCCGACAAGCTCCTGAACGAACTCTCCGAGCACGGCTTCGGCGACGAGGACGCCGAAGGCTTCGCGAAGGCCGTGGAGAACGGCCTGACGCTCGTCGCCGCCCGCGTCCCCGAGGACAAGGCCGACCAAGCCGCCTCCGTCATGGAGCGCTTCGAGGTCTCCCCGGAGGACCAGGGCTCCGAAACGGTCGAGACCCGCGAGCAGAGCGTCCCGATCGTCGAGGAGCGGCTCTCCGTCGGCAAGACCAAGTCGGCGACCGGCGGCGTGCGCGTCACCTCCCAAGTGACGGAGCGTCCCGTCGAGGAGACGGTCACGCTGACCGAGGAGCACGTCTCCGCCGAGCAGCGCCCGGCGGACCGCGCCCTCGCGCCCGACGAGGCCGACGCGGCGTTCCAGCAGAAGACCGTCGAGATGATGGGCGTCAAGGAGGAGGCCGAGGTCCGCAAGGAGGCCCGCGTGACGGGCGAGGTCGCCGTCGCCAAGGAGACCACCGCGCGCGAGGAGACGATCCGCGACACGGTCCGCAAGACCGACGTGGACGTCGAGGAGATCGACGCCGCCCCCAAGAAGCGCAAGTAAGACCCACCGCCGCGCCGCCGGGAGACCCCCTGGCGGCGCAACTTCCTCTTCAGATGGCAAAGGACGGGACCTCTGGTCCCGCACCTCGGCCTGATCCCTTTTTATGGGAACCAATCGCCGCTGCACCGGTTATGTTGCAGTGCAACATATCGGACGGTACATGACTTTCCCTCAGGCTGACCTTTGCTCACCCGACCTTCGCGCCGCAGGCTCAAGGCTGTCCCCGGCTCGCTCGCGCGGTTCACGGCGCCGTCTGCTGGGCGCCGCTGGCGTGGCCGCGGCGCTGGCCTTGTCGGCCTTCGTCAATCACCGGCTGGCCAAGAAGGCCGAGCGCGACAACCCGCCCATGGGCAAGTTCATCGAGGTGGACGGCGTCCGGCTTCACTACGTCGAGCGGGGCTCGGGACGGCCGCTCGTGCTTCTGCACGGCAACGGCAGCATGGCGCAGGACTTCCTGTCGAGCGGCTTGGTGG
>DASQEJ010000126.1:0-1683 GCA_035633715.1 Actinomycetota bacterium
CTCTAATCCACTGAGCTACGGGCGCATGAAGCCTGACCACACTAGCGCGCGGAGGCGCGGGGATTTGAACCCCGGAAGAGGTGTAACCCCCTTAACGCATTAGCAGTGCGCTCCCTTCGGCCGCTCGGGCACGCCTCCGTCAGCGATCATAGCGGGGCCGACCCGCGAGAATGGCGGGCGATGAGACGACTCCTGCCCCTGCTGGTGATCCTCGCGACGGCCCTGGGCGCCGTCCCCGTCCAGCTCGCCGGCGCCATCCCGAAGGACACGAGGCTCGAGACCTACAGAGGCGACCTCGCGTTCCCCATCGACATGGCCTGGGTCCCCGGGACGAAGAAGATCTTCTTCACCGAGAAGAACACCGGGAAGATCCGCGTCATGGTCGGCGGTCGTCTCCTGCGGCGGGCCTGCGTCGACCTCGACGTCGAGCCCTCGGACGAGCGGGGGGCCCTGGGGATCGCGCTGCACCCGAAGTTCGAGCGGAACCACTTCCTCTACGTCTATTACACGAACCGCGAGCCGCTCGAGAACCGAGTTGCGCGCTTTCGCGTTCGGGACAACCGCTGCCGGTCGAAGCGCGTGCTCGTGAAGGGCCTATCCACGAAGGGCGCGACCAACCACAACGGCGGGCAGCTCGAGTTCATGCGCGGCAAGCTGTTCGTCTCGACGGGCGAGGCCGGGGATCCCGCGGAGGCCCAGGACGAGGACAGCCGTCTCGGCAAGATCCTCCGTTACAACCCGGACGGGAGCATCCCGGCGGGCAACCCGTTCTCGGAGCCCGGCGACCGCAGCCCGGTGTGGAGCATCGGACATCGCAACCCGTTCGGCCTCGCGGCACGGCCCGGGACGAACCGCCTCTACTCGACCGAGAACGGACCGTTCTGCGACGACGAGCTGAACCGGATCCGACCGAAGGCGAACTACGGGTGGGGCGTCGGGTACGAGTGCGGCACACGCGGGGTCGGACCCTCTCCTCGTGGCCCCATCCGCCGCTGGTCCGACGTCGTCGTCCCGACGGACGCGTGGTGGTACGAGGGCCGGATGAAGTCGTTGTCCGGGTCGCTCTACGCGGGCGACTTCGACGGCAACCTGCACAGGTTCTTCATGAACGCGAAGGGAACGAGGGTCCGCGAGGACCGGATCATCTACTCGGGCGCGGGACCGATAGTCGACGTCGCGAAGGGCCCCGGTGGCTGGCTGTACTTCATGACGCCCGAAACGATGTACCGCATCGTCCCGGCGCGCGGATAGAAGGGCGACCCCCGGGGCTAGCCGGGCTCGTGCTCGGAGGTGGGTTCGCTTCGGTGCGTGTTCCGCAGCAGGAAGATCGCGAGCGACAGCAACACCACGGTCCCCGTGAGGATCGCGACCTCGGTCATCGCGTCGCTGAACTCGGGCTTGCCGAGCAGGTCCTTGGCCTCGGCGCTGACCACGACGAGCCGCCGGATCGCCGCGACTATCCCGACGATGAGGAACGGCTCCGCGACGAGCACCCGTTCGTCGATGACGGCGCGCACGGTGTGGATCAGCTCGGTGATGATGAACACGAGCAGCAGCCCGTCGAGCAGGGAGAGGATCCTCGCCGTCACGTCCCCGTTGCCCATCTTCGTCACGAAGTCGTAGACGACGTAGCCGAACAGCCCCACCCCGACGAGGGCGAGCGCTGCCGCGATCACGACGTAC
>DASQEJ010000127.1:0-4480 GCA_035633715.1 Actinomycetota bacterium
GCGGGCAGCACCAGCGGTACGAACGTGTCGAGGATCCCGGCCCACTCGAACATCACGAAGCGCGGGACCCAGAGCGCGCTCACCGGCCCCATCAGGCAGACGAGCGAGAGCCCGACGAGGAGGCGCCGGGTCCTCGGCGCAGCCGTCGCGATCGCGAACCCCGCCCACGACGCGACGAGGACGGTGACTGGGACGGCGATCGCCACGACGAGCGCGGAGTTCCTCACGTAAGTCCATAGGGGGACGAACAGCGTGACGTCGCGGTAGTTGCCGGTGTGGACGGGGTTGGCGACGAACTCGAACCCGTCGGGAGGAGGGAGGCCGGGCCGCCGCAGCGAGCCCGCGACCATGAACGCGAGCGGGGCCAGGAAGAGCACCACGACGGCGAGCGTCGCGAGTCGGCGGGGCCAGCTCCGCGCTGCCGGCCTGCCTAGGCGACCACTCGGGCGGGTCACGTCTTGGTCTCCTCGTACAGGATGTTGACGGTGACGTCGCCCTTGCAGGGGCCCTCCCGCAGGATGTACCTCCCCGCCCGTCCGTCGTGGAGCTCGAAGAATATCTCCGCCTCGAAACCCTCGTTGTCCCCCGCGACGATCTCGTGGTCGTTCTCGACGAGGTCCCGCGCGAGGTGGGGGTAGAGCTCGACGATCGTCTCGCGCGTCACGACGGTCACGGCCCGGTAGCCGCGCCGATGCCCGACGTCGGCCACGTACCCGTGGTGCGCCTGGTCTAGCGCGGGGGGCACGCCCTCGGGCTCCGCGACGGACAGAGGCTGCGAGCAAGGGTCGAGCGACGCCGCGGGCGCGGCCCCCCCGCCGCCGCCGCAACCCGTAACGACGAAGGGGATCGCGATCAACGCGATCCCCTTGCTCGTCGACACCCCTGAACTGTACGACCGTCGCCGGAGGCGGCGCAGCCGCGGGGCGTGTGATCTGCACAGGGCGGGATCGCTTGCGATCCCGCGAGAGCAACTACGGGAATCTGTACAGGTACACCCCGCGGCCGAACGTCGCGGCCACGATGAGCTTCTTGTCCTGCGGCGCCTGCTGGAGCTCGTTCACCGGCACCCGGACGAGCCCCCGGCGCACCGGCGCCCACGCGCTCCCCCGCTTGTCCTTCGAGAGGAACGCGCCGATCTGCGTCCCGATCATCAGCTGCTTGCCGCGGACGATGATCGTGAACGCGGGGGCCTTCGGAAGGCCCTTCGAGACGCTGCGGAAGGTCCGGCCCCCGTCAGTCGACCGATAGACGTTCCCGCGGCCCAGCTGCTCGTTCGCGTCGCCGTAGGAGCCCGGCGGCCGCCACTGGCGGTTCGCGTACCCGCCGAGCGTCACGTAGACGGTCTTCGGGTTCTTCGGGTCGATCGCGAGGTCCGTGATGTAGCGGTTGGCGAGGCCCTTCGCCGGCGCGATGTGCCACTTGCCGCCGACGCTGGTCGCGATCCCGTTCCGGAACGGCTCTGCGCTCGAGATGATGTCGCACACGCCGCAGAAGCCGACGTACGCGTTCTTGCCACGCAGCGCGACGGCGCTCAGCTGGCGGGGCACCTCGTTCTTCTCCGTGCCGAGCTCGAACACGTTCGTCCAGTCGCCCTCGGGCCCTTGCTTCCGCTCGTAGACCGCGTACCCGCCGGTCATCAGGTGGTTGGGGTCGAGCGGGTCCATCACGAACGGGTTGCCGAACATGTGGCCGGAGTCGCCGGTGCCGATGTCGGTCCACGTCTGGCCGCCGTCGGTCGTGACGCGGAGTCCGCCGCCCTGCGACTCGGTGTAGGCGATGTCGCTGTTGTCGGGGTCGACCGCGGCGTAGAACCCGTCGGCGCCGTAGGTCATGTACTGCTTCTGGTCGGGCTCGATCTTGCCGGAGCCGTTGTCCTGCATGCCGTACCAGACGGTTCCGTCCTTCGCCATGGCGGCCCCGTACGGGAGCAGCGTGCGGAAGCCCCGGTTCGCGCCGTCGCCCCAACCGAGCTGGTTCAGCTCGAGGTCCTCCTGGATCGTCTGAACGTACGCGCCGCCGTCGTTGCCGATCACGAGGCTGAGCTCGCCCTCACCGTGCGAGACCCAGATCGCGTCGTGCTGGTCGGGGTGCGTCGTTGTGACGCCGGCGGGGTTGTCGGGCGGACACGTCGGAGCGCCCCCGACGCCGATGATGCAGGTCTCGTACGCGTAGTAGCGGCCGATGACCTTGAAGTCGCTCGGACCGATGAGCGGCCGGCGCGTGTCGGTGTTCTGCCACACCTCTTCGAGGCCGAACGTGAGACGCGTCGGGATCCCGTTCACCTGCCGCGTCGGGTCCGGCGAGATCCATTCGTTGTACCAAGCCTGGATCCCCGGGGCGTTGAACAACGCGGTCCCGGCGCCGTTCAGAGCCGACCCGGTCGTCGGGTTCTCCGAGAGCGTCTCGGTGGTCGCCATCTGCGTCCACGTCCGGCCGAAGTCGGCGGACACGTAGAGGCCGTTCAGAGCAGTGTTCGACGGCACCGGCGGGGGCGGCGTGTCCTCGGGTGCGTCGATCGTCGGGAGGCCGCCGTTGAACAGCACGGCGTCCTGGACGATCGCGTACACGTAGTCGTGGTTCTGCTCGGCGCCGACGGCGGCTCCGAGCTCGACGCGGCCGATGCGCTCCTGCGGCGTGAAGCCCGGCGCCTCGAGCTTCCCGAAGGACCCCGGCTTGCCCGTGGTCGAGTGGTACAGGCCGTTCTTCGGGGACTCGATCGTGTCGGGGTCCTGCGGGTACGGCCGCGCCCCGGCCCGGTACCCGACTGCGGCGAGGACCTCGCCGCCCTTGTTCTCGAACTTGTCGGGGGCCTGGACGACGACGTCCGTCACGAAGTTGGCGAGCAGGCACTTGCCGTTGTCGGTCTTGCCCGCGCACGGGCCCGTCGGGAGCTTCACGTTCTCGTACGTGCGGCCCGCGTCGGTGGAGCGGTAGAGGCCCTTGCTCGTCGCGACGTAGACGATGTTCTGCTTCGCCTGGTGGATCGCGACCTTGAACCCCATCGCGCCGTTCGGGACGCCCTTGGCTCGCCTCCACGTCTTGCCGAGGTTCGACGTGTAGAAGGCGCCGAGGCCCGTGTAGGTGTTGCCGCCCATCAGCGGCTCGCCGCTCGCGACGATCAGCGTCCCGCCCTTGGCCTTGGACCAGCCGACGGCTCCGACGATCTGCGTCGGCAGCTTGTCGCCGATGGACTTCCAGCTCTGCCCCAGGTTGCGAGAGGTCCACACCCCGCCGGTGCCGATCGACGCGAACAGGCGGCTGGTCTTCGGGTCGTGCCCGAGGCTGTCGATGCGGCCCTGCAGGTGCACGAACCCGGCGCCGTTGACCTCGTCGAAGCGCGGGTCGTTGGCGATCAACGGACCCTTGCCGTAGGGGGACCACTTCCCGGTAGCGCCGGGGACGCGCGCCACGTTCGCGGAGAGCGCATCTGCCCGGCGGATCGCCCGCGCGAGCGCGTTGTTGTCGACCCGGCCGTGCGGCGCGGTGCTGATCGTCGACCGCTGGGCCTCGGCCGCCATGACCTCCGCGGGAGGCTCCGGAACCTTCGGAGGCGTGGAGCAGACGACGCCGTCGACGTCCGTCGCGGCCTCGCCCGTCATCTCACGAAGCTCGTCGGCGATGCTGACGGGACGGCTGCCCGGTGGACACGAGAGAGTCGCGGAGCTAGGCCGATCGGGATTGGCGAGCGCGCCGACCGCCACGGACCCGAACAAGACGAAGACGAGGGCTCCCGCGAGGGCCCTCGAGGAAGAAGACTTCACTGACACCACCCACCTCAACTAGACGTGGAGGGAGCCTAGGCCATCCGGCCGATTCATTAGCGCCCCACTTGAACGATCAGTCATCCCTACCCGGCCCTCTTTCGTCGCGCGGTGTGGCCGTTTGACGTCGCCACGCATTTGCTAGTCGCTCTATTGGCGTGTCGAGGAGAGCCGTCATCATCATTGGACCAGGCCCGACGATAAAGAAGACAAATATGCGGATCGCCGTCCCGAGCAAAACAACCGCAAGAGCGAAGGGCAATTCCGCGTCTTCAAGATTCACAATCCCCACGAGGAACGATGCAATCGCCCCCGCTGCTGCAAGGACTCCGATCCCAACCAGGCACCATCGCGAGACGCGCGTTTCGCCGGAACGCGTTTCGCTCTCACGGCCCACGGCCTCGACGGTGGTGTCCCTAAATGGCTGAGCATTCATGCCGCGTCTCCGAGCCCATGCAGCCTGCCGACCTCCACTACTAGTATCGGCATTTGGGCGACAACCACCAGACGACCGCGGGTTCTTCACCATCTTTATGGGAGATTCTGGCGGGACTGGCCGGGAGCTGTCGTCGACAAACCCCATCTGACCAGGTCTTTCAGGAGTCGGCCTTTAGAATCGGGCAGTGACGCATGAGTGAGATGAAACATTCCCGAAACATTTTTTACATGGCTAATTCAAGCTGAATGGGCGCGGCCTTATAGAGATGTGCCTGCAAATC
>DASQEJ010000128.1:0-6177 GCA_035633715.1 Actinomycetota bacterium
GCCGCGAGATGCTGGGGGCCGGGATGACGCTCGCGATCGAGCCGATGATCAACGCCGGCAAGGCCGCGACCAAGACCCTGGACGACGGCTGGACGGTGGTCACGGTGGACGGGTCGCTGTCGGCCCACTTCGAGCACACCGTGGCCATAACCATGGACGGCTGCGAGGTCCTCACGAGGAGGGCGCCTCGATGAGTAAAGGCCCAGGTCAGGCCCCCTTTTCGCCGGGTGGACAGCCACTGGAAGTCTGCTATCCTTGTCCGTCGGCCCGCCCCCGTGTTATGCCGCGCCCCCTAGGGGGCGCTTCTCATGGGCGGGTATCAAGGTTCGCTTCTAGCGGGGAATGCCATGGCTAAAGCCAAGAACAAAGAGAAGGCCGCCTCGACGGCGAAGGAAGAGGGCATCCAGGTAGAGGGCACGGTAATCGAGCCCCTCCCGAATGCCATGTTCCGCGTCGAGCTCGACAACGGGCACCGCGTGCTGGCTCACATCTCCGGAAAGATGCGGATGCACTACATCCGGATCCTCCCCGGCGACCGTGTGCTGATCGAGCTCTCCCCGTACGACCTGACGCGGGGCCGCGTCGTCTACCGCTACAAGTAAGGGAGCCCGGCTGATGAAGGTCCAACCGAGCGTGAAGAAGGTGTGCGACAAGTGCAAGATCATCCGCCGGCGCGGCCGGGTGATGGTGATCTGCTCGAACCCGCGGCACAAGCAGCGACAAGGTTAAGGAGAAGCTGAGTGGCACGTATCGCCGGAGTCGATCTCCCTCGGGAGAAGCGTCTGGACATCGGGCTGACCTACATCTACGGGGTCGGCCGGACCAAGGCGCTCGAGACCTGCATCGGCGCGCGGGTCGACCCTGCGACGAAGGTCCGGGACCTGACCGACGAAGAGGTCGTCAGCATCCGGGACTGGATCGGCAACAACTACCGCGTCGAGGGTGACCTCCGCCGCGAGGTCAACCAGCACATCAAGCGCAAGGTCGAGATCGGCTCGTACCAGGGACTGCGGCACCGCCGCGGCCTCCCGGTGCACGGCCAGCGCACCCACACGAACGCACGGACCCGCAAGGGCCCGAAGAAGACCGTGGCCGGCAAGAAGAAGGCCAAGAAGTAACCCACGCACACGCTTAGCTAGCGCGGGGCCGCCTCGGCGGGACCGCAGAACAAGAGGAAGGGCGGGTTTTGGCAGCTCCGAAGAAGAAGAAAGTACGGCGTAGGGAGAAGAAGAACGTCGTGCACGGCGTGGCTCACATCAAGTCCACGTTCAACAACACGATCATCGCGATCTCCGACCTCGAGGGGAACGTCCTGTCGTGGGCGTCCGCGGGGAACGTCGGCTTCAAGGGCTCGCGCAAGTCGACGCCCTTCGCTGCCCAGCTCGCCGCCGAGGCCGCCTCACGGCGCGCCCAGGAGCACGGCGTCCGCCGCGTCGACGTCGAGGTGAAAGGTCCCGGTTCCGGCCGCGAGACCGCCATCCGCTCGCTCCAGGCCTCCGGCCTCGAGATCATCGGCATCAAGGACGTCACGCCCGTGCCTCACAACGGCTGCCGCCCCCGCAAGAGGAGGCGCGTCTAGTGGCTAGGTACATCGGTCCGGTCTGCAAGCTCTGCAGGCGCGAGAAGACGAAGCTGTTCCTCAAGGGCACGCGCTGCGAGTCCCCGAAGTGCCCGATCGAGAAGGGGCGCCCCCCTCCCGGCGAGCACGGCAGGGGCCGCGTGCGCGAGTCCGAGTACCTGCTCCAGCTGCGCGAGAAGCAGAAGGCGAAGCGCTTCTACGGGATCCTCGAGAAGCAGTTCCGCGGCTACTACGAAGAGGCTGCGAACTCGAAGGGCGTCACCGGCGAAGAGCTCATGCGCATCTGCGAGTCGCGACTCGACAACGTCGTGTACCGCGCCGGCTTCGCGATGAACCGGCCGATGGCGCGCCAGCTCGTGTCGCACGGGCACTTCGAGGTCAACGGCCGCAAGGTCAACATCCCGTCGTTCCGGGTCAAGCCCGGTGACGTCGTGACGGTGAGGAACCGCTCCAAGGCGATGGGACGGATCGTCGAGAACACGTCCTACGCCGAGGGCCGGGAGATCCCCGACTGGCTCGGGTCCAACCTCCGGGACATGCGCGTCGAGGTGCGGGCGCTTCCCGAGCGCGGACAGATGGACATCCCCGTCCAAGAGCAGCTCATCGTCGAGTACTACTCCAAGTAACCCCACGCACCACGGCAACGCGGAGAGGAGCCCCATGGATCTGCTGATCGTCCAACGTCCCCAGATCGAGGAAGAACCGATCTCGGAGGTACGTCAGAAGTTCGTAATCGAGCCACTCGAGCCCGGCTTCGGATACACGCTCGGGAACTCGCTGCGCCGCACGCTCCTCTCGTCGATCCCGGGGGCCGCGGTCACCCAGGTAAAGATCGACGGCGTCCTGCACGAGTTCTCGACGATCGACGGCGTCTCCGAAGACGTCACGAACATCGTGCTGAACCTGAAGGAGCTCGTGATCCGGAGCGAGAACGAGGAGCCTTCCACGGTTCACCTGCGCGTCACCGGTCCCGCGACCGTGACGGCCGGTGACATCGAGCTCCCCGCCGGGGTCGAGATCCTGAACCCCGACAAGGTCATCGCGACGCTGAACAAGAACGCGACGCTGGCGATGGAGCTCCGCGTGCAGCAGGGCCGCGGGTACGTCCCCGCTGCGTCCGCCGCCAAGGAGGCCATCGGCACGATCCCGATCGACGCCCTCTACTCGCCGGTCAAGCGGGTGACGTACGAGGTCGAGCCCACGCGCGTCGAGCAGATGACGAACTACGACCGTCTGATCTTGGACGTCGAGACCGACGGCTCGATCAGCCCCAGCAACGCGCTGAGCGCGGCGGGCTCCACGCTCGTCAACCTGTTCCAGCTGTTCGCCGGGATGGGCGAGGGCCCCGGCCTCGACCTCGGCCCCGAGCCGGGCGAAGAGGAGGAGTCGGGCGTCCTCGCGCAGCCGATCGAGGACATGGACCTGACCGTCCGGTCTTACAACTGCCTGAAGCGCGAGGGCGTGACGACCGTCGGCGAGCTCGTCCAGAAGACCGAGGACGACCTCCTCGAGATCCGCAACTTCGGTCAGAAGTCGATCGACGAGGTCAAGGCCAAGCTCGAGGAGATGGGCCTCGGCCTGCGGAGGAAGGACTTCTAGATGCCGGCGCCCAAGAAGGGTCCGAGGCTGGGGTCGAACCCCTCTCATCAGGGGCAGATGCTCTCGAACCTCGCGCTCTCGCTGTTCGAGCACGAGCGGCTGAAGACCACCGAGTCGAAGGCGAAGCTGCTGCGTCCCTTCGCGGAGCGCCTCATCACGAAGGCGAAGAAGGGCGACGTCCACAACCGCCGTCAGGTGCTGTCGACCATCGAGGACCGCGCGGTCGTCCACAAGCTGTTCGCGGAGATCGCGCCGCGGTTCGCCGACCGCAACGGGGGCTACACGAGGATCCTCAAGCTCGGCCCCCGAAACGGCGACGGCGCGCCGATGGCGCTGATCGAGCTCGTCGAGACCGCCACGGTCGAGACCGTCCAGTCCGAGCCCGACGAGGGCGGGCGCCGGAGGCGCCTCCCGCGTCCCCGTCGGCGCGGCGAGTCGTCCGACCTGCCGCAGGACAAGCCGGTCCGGTCGCGCGCCGCCGATGCGGCCGCCGCCGGTGCGGCCGCTGCAGCCGGGGCCGAGGACGACGACGAAGCCGTCGAGGGTGACGAGGCTGCGGCCGCCGAGGCGACTGAAGAAGCGGAAGAGGCCGGGGCGCCGGACGACGACGCACCCAGTGCCGGCGGCGCCGGTACGAGCGCGGATGACCTCGGACAGACGCCCGAAAAGGGCGACGACGCTCAGTCCTGAACCTCAGGCTCGACCTCGCATACGACGGCGCGCCCTTCCGGGGGTTCGCGCGGCAGCCGGGGCAGAAGACCGTTCAAGGTGATCTCGAGGACGCGCTCACGCGCGTCCTCGGCGCGACTCCCGTCCTTACGGTCGCAGGGCGCACCGACGCAGGCGTGCACGCGGCGGGCCAGGTCGTGTCCGCCGCCGAGGTCCCCGACGACACGGACCCCGCGAGGCTGATGGCGTCGCTGAACTCGATCTGCGGCCCGGCGGTCGTCGTCCATGGCTGCAGTCGCGCGCCGGACGACTTCAACGCCCGGTTCGACGCACGCTCGCGCACGTACGTCTACGCGCTCTACACCTCGGCGACGGCCGATCCGTGGTTGGAGAGGACGGCCTGGCACCATCCCGGCCCCCTCGACCTCGACGCGATGAACGAGGCTGCGGGGCATCTCCTCGGGCGGCGCGACTTCTCGTCGTTCGGCCGCCTGCCGGCGCCCGACGCGAGCGCGGAGCGGACGCTCTACGAGCTCACGTGCTCTCGATCGGGCGAGATCGTCCGCGTGCGGGCTCGGGCCGGCGCGTTCATCCAGCAGATGGTGCGCTCGCTCGTCGGCACCCTGGCGGCGGTCGGCGCCGGCAAGATCGAGCCTGACGCGATGCCGTCGATCCTCGCCGCAGCGGATCGCGCGGCCGCCGGACCGGTCGCCCCTCCGCACGGGCTCTGTCTCTTGTCCGTCGAGTACGAAGGCGGGTGGAGCCGGCCGTTTGACCCCTTTCAATAGGGCCTATATCCTGCGCTTTCTCCCTTCTGGGCACAGGCCCATGTTGGCGCGGGACGAGCAAGGATTGAGATGAAGACCCACGTAACCAAGCCGGACGAGATAACGCGTGAGTGGTGGATCGTCGACGCCGACGGCGTCGTCCTCGGGCGACTCGCGTCCGAGGTCGCGAAGCGGCTGCGCGGCAAGCACAAGCCGTCGTACAGCCCCCACCTCGACACCGGCGACCACGTGATCATCGTGAACGCGTCGAAGGTGGTCCTCACGGGCAGCAAGCTGACCGACAAGCAGTACCACCGCCACTCGGGCTACCCCGGCGGCCTCAGGTCGGTCCCGTACTCGAAGCTCATGGCCGAGCGTCCCGACATCGCGGTCGAGAAGGCCGTCAAGGGCATGCTCCCGAGCAACCGTCTCGGTCGCGCCATGCTGAAGAAGCTGAAGGTCTACACGGGGGCCGAGCACCCGCACGCGGCGCAGGGCCCCAAGCCGCTCGACGTCAAGGACGTGGCCGCGCCGCACAACCCCGAGCAGGCGCACACGGTGGAGGAGGTAACCGGTGGCTGATGCTCTAGTCCGTGCTACCGGCCGGCGTAAGGAAGCGGTGTGCCGTGCACGTCTCCTTCCGGGCTCCGGCCGCTGGGAGATCAACGGTCGTCCCATCGAGGACTACTTCCCCAGCGCGACCCACCGCATGATCATCACCGAGCCCCTTCGCCTCACCGAGACCGAGGGTCGCTACGACATCATCGCCAAGATCGAGGGCGGCGGCGTCAGCGGCCAGGCCGGCGCGCTGCGCCACTCGATCTCGAAGGCGCTGGTCGAGCTCGACCCCGACCTCCGCCCGGCGCTGAAGAAGGCCGGGTTCCTCACGCGTGACGCGCGTGAGAAGGAGCGTCGCAAGTACGGGCTCAAGAAGGCCCGCAAGGCGCCTCAGTACAGCAAGCGCTAAACAGACACCCTTTCTCGTGATCGACCGCGCGGCGGTGAAGCGCGATCTCGTGCCTCGACGCGAGGCGTTTCTGTGGTGGCTGAAGCTCGGGTTCATCAACTTCGGCGGCCCCGCCGGGCAGATCGCGATCATGCACGACGAGCTCGTCGACCGGCGGCGCTGGATCTCGAACGAGCGGTTCCTCCACGCGCTGAACTTCTGCATGCTGTTGCCGGGGCCGGAGGCGCAGCAGCTCGCGATCTACGTCGGGTGGCTGCTCAACGGGACGCTCGGCGGGATCGTCGCCGGCGTGCTGTTCGTGCTCCCCGCGTTCTTCCTGATCCTCGGCCTGTCGTGGACGTACGCCGTGCACGGCGACGTCGCATGGGTGGCCGCGGTGTTCTACGGGCTGAGGTCGGCCGTGATCGGGCTCGTCGCCGCCGCCGTGATCCGCGTCGGCTCGAAGGCGTTGAAAACACCCGCCGCGTGGATCGTCGCGGTCGGGGCCTTCGTCACGATCTTCTTTTTCGACTTGCCGTTCCCGTTGATCGTGCTCGGCGCCGCGGTGGCGGGGGTGCTCGGATCGAGGATCGACTCGAGGTGGTGGCCGGCCGGAG
>DASQEJ010000129.1:0-11635 GCA_035633715.1 Actinomycetota bacterium
GATCACGTACGCGACGACGCGCCTCGTCGAGTGGAGGCGGTCGCTGGACTTCGGGGGCCGCGTCTACGCGGGCGTGCTCGTCCTGTCGAGCAGCCGCATGGCACGGCGCGTGAACGCGGCGCTGCCCGACGTCCACATCCCACAGCGCGTCGTGGACAAGCTCGACGACGACCCGCAGATGGGCATCGAGATCGCGTGCGACCAGATCGAGGAGCTACGGGAGTCGGGCGCGTTCGACGGTGTCCACCTGATCCCGGTAGGCCAGTACCGCGAGGTAGCGCGGCGCCTGGCCGAACGCGGCGGCAAGCTCTGCTGACGCGAGGCGAAAAGGAGGTTTGCTTGCATTTCTACCGAAATCTCCAGGATCGGGCGACACGCATGGAGGTGGGGAGATGCGGAGAAGGCGTCTAGCGGTTCTCGTGACTTCGGTGGTGGTGAGCGTGGCGGCGAACGTTACGGCTGCGACGCCGGCGCTTGCTGCCGAGACGTGCCACCCTGTCTTCTCGTTCGGAACTCAGACGATCGAGGTCCTCGGGGAGCCCGTGGCACATACGCCCCGGACATCGCTCTGGATCTGCGTCGAGTACCCGGACAACCTCCCGAGCGCCCCCTCGGTGGAGGTGACCACGAGCCCGGCCCGCATCGTGCAGCTCGTGCACCCCGACGCCGGCGGCGGTGAAGCGTCGGTGACCGTCACCTGGGAGCTTGCCCCGTACGGGGGTCCCTCGTTCGGCGACGCCGAGACCGTTAGCCTCCCGATACCGATGGACGGCGGCAAGACGTGCCTCTTCTTCCAGGGGAACGAGGTGTACAAGCCGGGTGATTGCCTCGTCGCCGTATCCGGTGCGAATCCGACGATCGACGAGCTGTTCGACGCGCTGCCGTAGCTAGCGGACCTTGGGTAGGACCTGCTTCTCGTAGAAGTCGAAGAACCCGTCCTGGTCGGGGCCGATCTGGTGGATCCACAGGTGGTCGAAGCCGGCGTCGGCGAACTTTCGGATGTTCTCGATGTGCACGTCGGGATCGGGCCCGACCGCGAGCGTCTCGGCGACCTGGTCGGCCGTCAGCGGCTCCGCCGCGGCCTCGAAGTGCGACGGCAGCGCGAGCTCCTGCATCAGCGTGCCCCCCAGCCCCGCGACGGGCCACCACTCGAGCGCGGTCTGCTTCGCTTCGTCCTCGGTGGGGGCCCAGCAGACGTTCACCTCTGCGTACTTCGGCTTGCCGGCCCCGCCGGCGTCTTCGAACCGCGTCACGGTCTCGTCCGACGGCGCGACGCAGATCAGGCCGTCGCCGTGTTCCCCCGCCAGCTTCGCGGCGCGGGGCCCGCTCGCCGCGACGTAGATCGGAGGCGCCTCCTCGAGCGTGAACAGACGCGCGTTCTCGACCGTGTAGTAGGGACCGTGATGGCTCTGCATGCCGCCCTCGAAGAGCTTTCGGATGACGGCGATCGCCTCGACCATCATGTCCTGCCTGATGCGCGTCTGCGGCCAGCGCTGTCCCGTGACGTGCTCTTTCAAGTTCTCGCCGGACCCTACGCCAATCCAGAAACGACCCGGCTTCATAGCAGCGCTCGTCGCCGCGGCATGCGCGACGACCGCGGGGTGGACGCGGACCGTCGGGCACGTCACCGCGGTCCCGAGCTTCAGCTCGCGCGTCGCGTGCGCGATAGCGCCGATGACGTTCCACACGAACGGGCTCTCGCCCTGCTTGCTCGTCCACGGGTGGAAGTGGTCCGAGATCGCCGCGAACGTGAAGCCCGCGTCCTCTGCGCGCTGCGCGTAGCGGACGAGGTCGTTGGGCGACTGCTCCTCTGACGACAGCTTGTATCCGAACTCGATCATCGGGCGATCCCTTCGTCGTGGACGCGAGAGAGGCGGGGGAGCACCCCGCCTCTCGTAGTTACCCCTCGACTCGGACCGCTAACGGCGGACCCGGACGGTCACGGTGTTCGAGCGGGCGAACGAGCACGGCTCGGCCGCGGCGACGACCGCTCTGAACTTGCGCGCCGATCGCATCTTGATCCGGGTCGTGTAGCCGCCGGACTCGTCGGTCGTCACGGTCTTCACCGTGCCGAAGGCGCCCCGGCGCAACGGCTTGGCCTGGATGTCGACGGCCTGGCCGGCGGAGCACGCCGGATCGCCTTCGATGTCGCCGGAGAGGCGGACGCGGCGGCCCTGCGCGACCCGGCTCCTGTTGCTGGAGAGCGAGATGGACCGCTCGCCGGCCGGCTGCCAGGTGACCGATGCCGTCTTCGAGGGCTCTCCGCTCGAGAGGTCGTCGTCGTTCGAGTCGAGCCAGACCTGGATCTGCGTCGTCCCGGCGACCAGCGACCTCACGCCGAAGGTGAGCCTGCCGGCCATGTCGGCCTCGCCCTCGCCGTGACGGGTCCCGTCCTCGTGCCCGTCCTGGAGGTGACCTCCGCTCTCCGGAGGACGGGGCTCCCCGCCCGAGACCTCACAGAAGTCCACTGCCGGGTCGGGGCCCTGGAGGTGGATGTCGACGTTCGCCGCGTTGAACGGAGTGCCGCCGCGCCGCGCGAGGATCTCGAACGGCACGCATGACCCGACGGTCCCGCTCGTGCTGGTGGGCGAGACGAAGATCTCGAGCGTCGGCGGCGGGGGAGGGCTGCCCCATCCGATCTGGGTGCCGCCCGTCGCCTCGCTGAGGTCCGCGACGTCGTCGTCGTCGACGTCGGCCCACGCCGTGATGAACGTCCCGCCTGCGAAGTCGCTGCGGAGCGCGAACCGGAACTGGCCTGTGTTCGACGTGCCCGTCGTGGACTCGATGTGCTTCGCGTCGTCGCGTCCGGGACTGTTGTGGTCACCCTGCTGGCCGGAGTTCGTGTTGTCGGAGCAGCGCTTTGCGTTCTCCTTCGAGACGTGCCCGTTGTCGGGGGCCTGGAACGCGTCGGTGCTCGTGCCGCTCGAGCTGAAGTGCAGCTCGTCCTCGGGGCCGTCCGCGTGGACGTCGACGTTGGCCATCGGGACCGGCCGCGCGAGCTGGTCCTCCAGGACGGCCGTCAGGATGTGGCACTTGTTGAGCTCGACCTGGCTGTTGCCGTTTGCGATCTCGAGCGACCTCGGCTGCTGCAGGTACGGCGTGACCCTGTGGGCGTCGCCGGAGTCGTCGAGGGCCGGGCTGGGGGGGGCCGGGTCCGAGGTCCTGTTGCTGACCACGGCCACCGCGGTGACGTCGAGCGGGTTGTGACCCTCCTTCAGCAGACAACGGACCTTCCCGAAGCCCGCGTCGTCCGGGACGGCGTTGCCGCACGATTCCTCCCACACGGGGTCGGTCCCGGGGTCGCTGAGCGTGTAGAACGCGCGCACCCGCTCGGTGTCGACGCTCGCTGCGTAGTCGAAGACCGTCACCGGGAGCTTCCCCTTGGGGACGAAGAGGCCAAGAGCGGCGCCGTTGTCGGGGTACGAGAGCTCGACCGTCTCGGCGACGGGAGGCGGCACCGGGGACTGGTCGATCTCGACGGTCATCTCGTCGTTGTCGACCTCGTCCGCGTCACCCGGGACGCCGCGGTAGAGCCGCGCGCGCAGCGTGTACGCCCCGTCGGTGTAGCTCTCCGACAGCGGCACGAACGCCTCCCAGGTGTCCGCGCCGACGCGCTCGGCCGTGAACGTCGCGGCGTTGCCGCCGGTCGGCTGGATCTCGAACTCGACCAGCGCCTGCGACGGGATCTCCCTCGCCCATGCGACGAGGTGGACGTTGCCGTCGGCGTCCTGGACGTCGGAGAGCGTCTGCGGCGGCGCCGTGTATCCCGACGGGTTCAGGAACTCGATCGTCGGCGCGGCCCACGCGTTCGTGGCCGGTAACAGCGACGCCAGCAGCGTCATGAGCAATAGCGCGGTCTTCTTCACTTCGGTACCCCCTGGTCCACCTTGCGTCAGATCGGGCGCGTGCGCGCCGCGAATGATCTCGTTCCCCGTTCACACTTGCTGATCCGGTCGCGCCCGCCGCCACCGCGGCAGTCGTCCCGGCCCCCGCCTCCTCCGAGACGGTCGTTGCCGCGGTTGCCGCGGAGACGGTCGTTCGCACGGTGGCCCTTGACCACGTCCGGGCCGCCGCCGCCGAAGAGGTTGTCCTCGCCGCCGCCGCCGAAGGCCTTGTCGCGCCCCGCACCGCCCCTGACGGTGTCGTTGCCGCCGTTGCCGCGCATCACGTCGTTGCCGGCGCCGCCGCCGATCACGTCGTTGCCGCCGCCGCCGCGGATCGTGTCGTCGCCTCCGAACCCGCAGATCTTCTCGGCGGCGCCCGAGCCCTCGAGGACGTCGTCGCCGTCGGTGCCGGTGACGTCGCAGGCGGATTCGCTCTCCCAGTGCATGATCGAGGTGTCGACGGTCTCGCCCTGGTCCTGGACGTCGTTGTCGTTGACGTCGAGCCAGACCGTCACCTGCGAGTCGCCCGCGAGCGCCGACTCGATCCCGAAGATGAAGCGACCGTTGCCGGTGGACTCGGTCTCGGTGTGACGGATCTTGTTCCCGCCCTCGTCGTGATAGCCCTCGTCGACCTCGTCACCGTCGGAGAGGTGTCCACCCTCGGTCGGCGCCCGGCGCTGCGTCCCCGTGCCGTCCTCGGGAGAGCAGAAGTTCCCGCCTCCGCCCGGCCCGGTGAGGTGGGCGTCGAGGTTCTGTCCCGGGATCGGCTGGCCGGTCTGGTCGGTGAGCGACACGACGAACTTCTGGCACGTGTCGGTGGCGCCTGCGGTCTCGGCCGGCTCCATCGCCAGGAGCGGGTTGGACTCGACGCCGATCACGCGGTGCGCGTCGCCGGAATGGTTCGCCCGGTTCGCCGTGCAGTTCCCGACGCAGTTGTAGGTGAGGGCCGCGATCCCCGTAACGAGCGCGGGCTGGTCGGACCCGGTGAGGACGCAGTCGAGCGTGAACTCCTTCGGAGCGGAGCCGGTCGGCAGCGTCGCCGTCCCGCACTGGACCCAGTCGCCCGCGGCGGGCGTGGTGATGGGGCCGGTCTTCGTGTAGTAGAGCGTGACGCCCTCGGCCCCCGCGCTGGTGACCCCGCGGACCGTCAGCTTTCCGCGGACGAAGGCGGCGCGGTCGCCGTTCAGCGGCGCGGTGATCTCGACCGTCTCGAACTGCGACGCCCGCGGATCGACCGGGCTCGACTCGTTGCGGACCGTGATGGTCTGCTCGGCGACGATCTCCGTGTCGCGGATGCGCGCCACCAACGTGTACGAGCCGTCCGCCACGTTGACCGGCCAGTACGCCTCGTACGCGTCCGTCTGCCCGACGCGGGCGCCGTCGCCGATCTTGACGAGCGGGTTGGTGCCCGAGCGGTAGAAGAACTCGACGCCGACCGGGTTCACGGACGAGACGCGTGCGACGAGGTGGTAGGCGTCGTCGACGTCGGTCGTGTTCGCCACGTTCGTCCCACTGCTCCCGTACGCAGACGGGTTGACGAAGCTGATCGCGGCGTCGCCGGTGGAGACGATCCAGTTCGTGGTCGCTGACGCGCTCGCCTCGCCGGCGTCCTGCACGTCGTTGTCGAACGGCGCCTCGCCGGCGTCGTACCACGCGGTCAGCGTGGTGTCGCCTGCGACCGGCGACGTGATGCCGATGACGAGGTTCCCGGCGTCGTTGGTCTGGCCTTCGGTGTGCTGGGCGACCGGAGCCTCGCCCGCATGGGCGACCTCGCGCTCGTCCTCGGCGTTGTGCCCGGTCCCGCCCGTCGGCGCGTTCAGGACGGAGCCGTCACCCGGGTCGCAGAAGTCCAGGTCGTTGCTCGGGCCGGTCGCGTGGACGTCGACGTTCGCGTCCTTGACCGGACGGGCGACGCCGCGCACGCGGACGATGAACCTCTGGCATTCACCGGCGGCCGCCGTCGCGCCGGTGGGGTCGATCGTCACCGCGGGGGCCGCGCTGAACCACTGCGCGAAGTTCGTGTCGACCTTCTCGGTCCCCCCGATGAGGTCGTCGTCGGCCTCGCGCTTCTGGGTCTCGCTCTGGATCGGCGCGTCGTCGATCCACGCGGTGATCTGCGTCTCGCCCACTGCAGGCGACCAGAGGTCGAACTGCCACTGACCTCGGCTGATCCCTCCGCCCCCGGACTTGCCGGTGCCGTTGGGTCCGCTCTCGAGGTGTTTGACGTCGTCCCCGCCCGGGACGTTGTGGTCCCCCTGCTGGAGAGCCGCGAAGTTCGCGTTCGAGTCGCAGTTGCGACCCGCTTCGGCCGAGTGGTCCTTCTGGGGCTTCGCGTACGTGCTCGTCTGCCGCCCGGTGTCGGCTTCGTTGCCGAACTGGATCCCGTCGCCGGGGCCCCGGAGGTGGATGTCGACGTTCGCCCCCTGGACCGGCCGGTCGAGCGCGTCCTTCACGGTCACGCGGTAGGCGATGCACGCGAGGTCCGAAGAGCTGCCGAGCACGCCGTGACGGCGGCGGCCGCTGTCGGACGTGGTGCTGGACGCCAGGTCGATCGTCATGTCCTCGACGCGCTGCATGTAGGGCTGGACCGTGTGGACGTCGGCCGCCTCCTGGCTGTAGACGGCTTCCTCGCCGTCCGACTGGTCCTCTAGCGCGACGGCCGCGAGCGCGGTGACCTGCGACGGACGGTCGGTGCCCTGGAGGTCACACGTGATGTTGAACGTCAGCGCTCCGTTGGGCCCACCGGCGCTGGTGCCGCCGGACCCGCACCTGACGAACTCCGGCTCGATCCCCGGCTTGGTCTTCGAGTAGAAGAGCACGACCTGGTTCGTGCCGTTGCTGTTGTCGGGATCGACCTGGCCGCCCGTGGGATTCGCCTGCGGGTCCTTCGGCGGGCTGGCGGTGCCGTTGACCACGGTCGTCCAGACGTTCCCGGCGGCGGCCCCCTTGTAGAAGCCCAGCGGTCCGTTCTGCGACGGCCAGACGAGCTCGACGGTCTCCGCCGCGGACACGGGCCCGGTCGGCACGAAGACGACCGGCGAATGAGCCGCGCGGACGCGGACGGTGTCCTCGGAGCGCTGCTCGAAGCCGCTCGGGGTCTCCTCGTAGAGCCGCACGGTCAGGTTGCCGAGGTCGCCGACCGGCACGGAGCTCGGGATGTCCCAGAAGAGCTCGAACGTCTCGGGATCGCCCGGGACGGGCGACAGCTGACCGATCGTCATCTCGTTGGCGGTCCCCGACTGCCAGTACGCCTCGACGAGGGCCGTCTGTGGCGGATCCTTGACGGCGGCGACGATGTGGTACGCCGAGTCCTGGCCGTCGAACTTGTCGCTGATCTTGGGGTAGTCGACGGTCGGCTGGTCCGGGTCGGGGTTGGGGGACGGAGGCTCCTGCACGTCCGCGCCGGGGTCGTACCCGGGGTTGGGGTTCAGCAGGAAGATGGCCCCCGACTCGCCGGCGGGCTCGGAGGCCGACCCGCTCGGGGACGGCTGCGAGAAGGCGAGCGAACCCGTCAGGCCCATCGACGCACCCGCGAGCACTAGCATCAGGCACAGGATGGCCGCGACGACCCCCAGGGTCATACGTGCGGCTATCCGGCGGTCACCCGCGGGTAGCTCGATCGACTTCTTGATCCTAGATATCAACACCCACCTCCTGGGGAGCGTTTCGCCCCACTTGGGTCTCGGCCGGCCCCGTAAGTATCCCTGACATGCCACCCCGGGGTCGGACGCCGGATCGGGGTGTCTACCAGGCATAACGCCCGGACGAGGGCTTGGGTTGCGGGGTGGGGGATCGTGGTGCGAAACAGGTTGGCGGGACGACTCCCTCGACGTACTGGCCCCCCCATTACCGCCCGCGGAGGGCGTTTGGTTCCCCGACGCGGAAGAGCCGGCCCCGAGGGACCGGCTCTTCCTGTTTGCTCGGTTTACGAGCCGTTTAGCGGGTGGCTCGGATCACGATGTTCCTGCTGGCGTTGGTCGCGTGCTCTTCGTCCTGGGACCTCCACAGGACCCGGAAGGTCCTGCGGCCCTGCCACCCCGCCTTCACGACGAAGCGGTAGCGGGAGCGGACGTTGAGCTCGTCGCTGCGGACCGTCTTCCACGAGCGGCCCTTCCTGCGCTGGAGGACGACGGTCGTTCCGTCGTGGTCCGGCTTGACCCTGCCCACGATCCCGACCTTCGAGCCGCGTTCCACAGAGCGCCGTCCGGACCGACCGGTGACCTTCACCTTGACCGACACGGTCTGAGGCGACGACGTGGCGTCCGCGCACTGGTCGTGGCGGGGGGCCGTGGCGATGTACTCGGCGCTCTCGGTGGAAGCGAAGCTGATGTCGAAGCGACCGTCGGCGTCGGTGTTCGTCGCCTCGAAGTTCTCGTACTCGCTCTCACCCAGGACCCGGCGCAGGATCTGGACGAACTCGCCGGCGTTCTCGCAGTCGTTGTCGGCCGACGAGATGGTGCCGGACAGCGTCACCTCGCCCGGGTACACGACCTCGCCCGGGGTGGCGAACAGCGAGATCGTCCGGGCGCTGGTCCCGCCACTCGACGTCGTCCCGCCGGTCGTGCCACCCGTGGTGCCCGACGACGTCGTGTTGCTCGGGGAGCCGGTCGAGGTGGTGTTGCTCGGCGAGCCGGTCGACGTCGTGTTGCTCGGGGAGCCGGTGG
The DNA here is from genome assembly GCA_035633715.1 of Actinomycetota bacterium. GTDB lineage: Bacteria > Actinomycetota > CADDZG01 > CADDZG01 > WHSQ01 > JALZEG01. The sequence continues at coordinate 8,549 of DASQEJ010000129.1, forward strand.
TGCTGCTCGTCGAGCCGGTGGTGCTGGGCGACGTCGAGCCGCTCCGGGTGCCGGTGCCGCTGCTCCCGCTCGCCCCGCTGGCGCCCCAGGTCTTGCGCACGTCGTCGTGCTGGTCCGTCTCGCCGGTGCAGTTGGTGCCCGGCGGTTGCGCGTCCTCGGGCAGGTTGCACGCAGGCCTGTTCTCGCCGTCCGGGTCCGGGTCGCTCATGTCGGTCGGGTCCTCGGGATCCTGCTCGATGATGCGGGCCTCCACCCGGTTCTCACCGGCGGTCGGCGTGTTCTGCCGGAGCCCGACGTTCGTCAGACCGTTGGAGTCGGTTTCGGTCGAGATCCTGTTGGGGTTCGCGTTGTTGTCCTGGATCGTCTTGGTGATCGGCTGGCCCTCCTGCGACGAGAAGTACGCGTCGGGGTCGTCGTCCTCGATCTCCCAAGTGACGGTGTCCAAGGCCGGGCCCCCGTTGCACCCGTCGCCGCCCGCGTTCGTGGTCTTGGCTCCGTCCGTGACGAACGCCGTGATGATGTGCTCGGTCCCGAAGGCGTTCGTAGCCGTCTCGGGATCGGCGTCGACGCAGGTCGCAGCCTCCTGCGAGGTGTAGACGAGGAAGAGCCGCGGCTGCAGGTCGGTCGCGGCCTCACCCGAGTGGAACCGGGTGAAGTTGTCGCCCGTGCCGATCACGTCGCGCAGCTCCCAGCCGTTGTGGTTGGCGCCGCGCTCGTTGGCGTCGTCGAGGTCCGAGGTCACGTTCCACGACGCGAACTGCGGGAACTCGCTGATCACCGCGGTGCCGGTCGCGTTCGGCGCGCTCTGCGGCTCGGAGCCGGTCTTCGCGTCGGTCGCAACCGTGCTCGCCGCACCCGGGCAGTTCTGGCTCGAGGCGGAGTCGCTCGCGCCCTCGGTCCACTCGGCCGACGTCACCCGGTGAGCCCCGATCGAGCCCGGCGCCGCCTCGGTGTAGCTGGTCGACTGGACCTGGGCCTGGAGCAGAGCGCCCCACATCCGTTCGATCGTGTTCTCGGCCGGCATCGTGTTGGCCTCGAGGTACGACGTCACGCGGTTGTTCTGCAGGACCCGGAGGTTCGGGCACTGGCCGTGGTTCCAGTTCGGAGGCTCGTCGTCGTTGACCCAGGTGTCGTCGTCGATCGTCTGGCGCGAGCGGGTCAGAGAAGCGTCGGAGTCGCTGTTCGTGTGGCCCTCGCCGTCGGTGAGGTTCGCCGTCAGCGTGACGGTGTACGTCGCCACGTTGGCCTGGTTCAGGTTGTAGATCGCGGTGATCTGGCGGGTCTCACCCGCCGGAATCGTCCCGAGGTTCCACTGGCAGGTGCGCCCCTGGTCCTCGCGGGTGCCGCCGTTGTCACAGGAGGCGGCGCCGGGAGACGGGGACGTCGTGGCCACGGGAGCCGGGGTGCTGCTCTCGAAGGTCGTGTCGGCCGGGACGTTGCTCCGGACGATCACGTTCGTCGACTGGGCGCTGCCCTGGTTGCGGACGACGATCGCGTAGGTGACCTGCGAGTTGGTCGCCGACTGGACCTCGATGCCGACGGTGGGCACGCTCTCGCCGGCCCCCGCCTGACCGGATGCGTTGATCACGGTGAACAGCGTCGCGATCATCGCGGCGCTCAGCGCGAGCGATATCCGCGCGGGCCACTTCCCGGTTCGTGCCATACGGTTTGTCCCCTTCCGAAGCTTCCGACGCCTGTGGCGAACCTAGCACCTGTCATGGGCCCACCGACAGGCTAAATGGGCCCCTGAGAGGTTAAACGTGTCTACCCGTGATTAGGTTGCCCCCGGTCGCGGTCGGGCGAGCGGGGGTGCGGCTACGCCTTGGTCAGGACGCGCGACGGGCGCGGGCGCGGCGGCGCTTGAGAGAGGCGCGCTCCTTGTCGGTGAGGCCCCCCCAGATGCCGTACTTCTGGTTGGTCTCCATCGCGAACTCGAGGCACGGCTCGGCCACCGGGCAGGTACGGCAGACGCCCTTGGCGCGGCTCTCGCGAGCCTGCTTCTCGAGCTCGGACTCGCCTTCCTCGCCGAAGAAAGTCAGGTTGTCGTAGGGGCGGCAGGCGGCTTCCTCCTGCCAGTCCAGCTTCTCGGTGGCGGTGTCCAGCAAGGACACGTGATCCCTCCAATCGGTTCTTCATCTGCGCCCGCGGGCGCACCTTCTATGTCCTCCCGGACACCTGACTAAACGAGCGCCGGTCCGGGGGTATTCCGCAGGCCCCGCGGCTGGAGGCCCGTTTCCCGCGCGACCGCAAGGGTAGGGACCCTGGGTCGAGGACCCCCGCACCATAGACGAGAGAGGTGGAAAATGCCAGACCGCAGCGAGCAGGTGGAAGGAAAGGTCAAAGAGGTCGGCGGCAAGCTGACCGGCAACGACCGGCTGGAGTCGGAGGGGCGGACCCAGAAGGCGTCCGAGGACACGAAGCAGAAGGTCCAGGAGGGCGTCGACAAGGTGAAGGGCGCCGTGCAGGGCCTGAAGGACTCGGCCCGCTAGGAAGCGGGCTCGGCTTCACCCACCGCCGCGGGGGCCGGATCGGCTTCCGGGGCGGTGGCTCCGGTGCGACCTCTGAGCGCCAGGAACGCCTCGACGGCGATGAACATCACGAGGAGGTTCCGGCTCCCCAGGAGCACCAGGGCGGGCGTGTCGATCGCGACGAGGCGCCCGTAGAAGAACGGGTAGATGAACTGCGTCATCAGGGCGGCCGGGAGGACGGCGAGGGCGGGGATCCGGAGCCACGTCTTGGGCTCGCACAGGACCGCCGCCGCGAGCGCCCCGAGCCACAGCATGAACTGCGGCGAGAAGACCGATCCCGCCGCCATCGTCCCGGCCATCGTCATGAACATGATCCCCGCGATCTCCGGCCCGGACGCCTCGCCCCCCGAGCGGCGTGCCCGGTTCGCCAGCCACACGCCGGCGACGACGAAGCCCAGCGACAGGACCTGGGCCAGCGCCTTCAGGACCGGCTCGACGCTCGAGTCGACGTGCAGGGCGCCGAAGCTGAAGTTGATGCCGACGGCGTAGCCGAACTTCGACGCCAGCAGCTGGGCGAACCCCCACAGGCTCTCGATCTGGATGCCGCGCTCGGTGTGGT
>DASQEJ010000130.1:0-17925 GCA_035633715.1 Actinomycetota bacterium
TCAGCCTTACTGCGACGGCGCGCAAGTACGTCGACGTCTACGAGCGGGCGGTGCGCACACGGAGCGCAGGAGCGGGGGCCCTGTGACCGCTCACGGCAAGCTCGTCGCCGGCGTCGCGGGCAACCTGATGTTCCGGCACGACGAGCGCGTGCCGCTCGACGACGCCGCGGCCCGGCCCCTGGTCGAGACGCTCGAGAGGAACAAGGTGCCGGTCGCGACGCTGCCTGCGTCCGCGCACCTGGAGGAGCTCGAGGCGACCGCTGCGGGGGCCGAGTACGTGACGCGCCATCGAAAGCGATACGCGCGCCTGCGCTCCGGTTTCGAGGAAGTCGCACGCGCCTGGCGCGACGACGACGTCCCGTTCGTGCTCGTGAAGTCGACGGGCGCGTTCCCGTACACGAGCGACAACGTCGACGTGCTCGTCCCACAATGGATGGAGGCCCCCGCGCGGCAACGCCTCGCCGGGCTCGGGTTCACCGAGCTCGCGCACCTGCGCGAACCGTTCAAGCGGTACTTCGCCCTCCTCGAAGACCGCGCCCGCGGAAGCGACGTGCACCTCCACACCGAGATCGCGTGGATCAGCAAGTTCCTGTCCGGCAGCGCGGTCGCCGACGGGCGCGAGGCCGGCGACGACGTGTGGGCGGCCTATCCGTCGGCCACGCACTCGTTGTTGATCGTGACCGGCCACTGGTTCTACGAGGACAAGGAGATGAAGCTCCGCGACGTCCAGGCGATGGCCGCAGCGCTGCGGCGCGGCGTCGACTGGGACGACGCATGGAGGACCGCCGGCACTTACGGGTGGGACCGCGGCTTCCGGCTCGGGCTCGAGGTGTACGACGAGGCCGTCCGCCGGCACGGCTTCGACGCTCCGCTCGCGGATCCCCTTCGTACGATGCCGGGACGCGCGCGGCCGAGCCGGTTCGCAGCGCGCGTGCTGGACGCGTCGGACGGGTTCCCCGTGCGCTTCTCGCGCCTGAAGGGAAAGGCGCTGCACTACCTGAAGACGTGGGAGGACCGCACGCTCGGCCCCGCGGCGAAGGTCGGCGAGACCGCGCTGGTGACGAAGTTCGCGGCGCAGGTGAAGACGCCCGCGGGGCCGCTCGTCGACTCGCTCGTCGTCACGTGCAGCGGGCCGGACGGGTCCGGGAAGACGACGACGGCGAAAGCTGCAATCGAGCGATTGGAGTCGTTCGGCCTCCCCGCGCACTACCACTGGATGCGCGTCGGCGACTCGAGGTTCCTCGACCTCGTCAAGGCGGCGGCGGGACCGCTCGTCGGCGCGCCCTCCGGAGGAGGGGGTGGAGCCGGCGGGCCGGCGGAGATGAAGACGATGCTGTCGGGACGCGACCGGCTGCGCGCGGCGTGGGGTTGGGTGCTCGCGCTCGACTTCCTCGCCCGCGCCTGGGGCAAGACCGCGAGAGCGCGGCTCCAGGGCGGGGTCCACGTCTTCGACAGGCACGCGGTCGACGCGGCGGTCGAGCTCGAAGCGGTCTACGGGTTCGGGCACGCCGGGTTCGTGGCGGCCGCCGCGCCCGACGCGGACCTACGCGTGCTGCTCACGGCCCGCGGCGCCGACCTCGCGACCCGCGGGGACTCGCCGCTCGCGCCGGCCGCTCTCGAGACGTTCCTCCGGATCTACCGGGACCCGAGATGGCGGTTCGACGAAGAGCTCGACACGACCTCGTCCGCGGAGCAGGTGTCTGAGGAGCTCGCGCGGCTCACGCTCGCGCGGCTGGTGGAGAAGACCTCAGGCGCGTAGGCGGGCCGGGACGCCGGCGACGGTCGCGCCCGGCGGGACGTCCTTCGTCACGACCGCCCCCGCGCCGACCATCGCGTCCTCGCCGATCGTCACGCCGGGAAGGATCACCGCTCCGCTGCCGATCGCGGCGCGGTCGCGCACGAACGTCTCCTCGAGCGTCCAGTCCGCGGCCCCCGCGACCTCGCCCCCGGCGGTCGTCGCGCGGGGGAGCCGGTCGTTCAGGAACATGACGCCGTGGCCGACGAAGACGCCGTCGCCGACGTGCACGCCCTCGCAGATGAACGTGTGGCTCTGGATCTTGCAGCGCGATCCGACCGAGGCGCCGCGCTGGATCTCGACGAACGGCCCGACGAACGTCTCGTCGCCGATGCTGCACCCGTAGAGGTTGACGAAGCCGACGAAGCGCACGTCACGGCCGACGACGACGTCGGGCGCGATCAGCGAGAACGGAGGCTCGGGTCGCTTGTCCACGCCACGATCCTAGTTCGTGGCGCGCTCGCGCCTCCCGGTAGTCTCGTGCGATGACCGACAACGAGTTCATCCCCCCCGTGAAGCTGAGCAACGAACGGACGTGGGCCGCGCTGAAGGACAAGGTCGAGGACCTCGTCCTCGGCGGTCGCTTCGTCCTCGGCCCGGAGGTCGGCGAGTTCGAGGCGGCGGCCGCGCGCATGTTCGGCTGCAAGTGGGCCGTCGGCACGTCGTCGGGCACGTCCGCTCTGTGGCTCGCCCTGCGAGCGGCGCCGTTGCCGCGCGGCTCCCGCGTCGTGCTCCCCGCGAACACGTTCTTCGCCACGTTCGAAGCCGTCGTCATGGCCGGGCACGTGCCGGTCGTCGTCGACCACGACGAGGACTACCTGATCGACCTCGACGCGCTCGAGCGCGTGGAGGCGGCGGCCGTGATCCCGGTCCACCTCTACGGCCTCCCCGTGGACATGGACCGACTCACGTCGATCGCCCGCGAGCGCGGGCTGTGGGTGCTGGAAGACTGCTCGCAAGCGCACGGCGCGACGAGCGGCGGCGCGCCCGTCGGGTCGATCGGGAACGCCGGCGCGTTCAGCGCGTATCCCACGAAGAACCTCGGCGCGTGGGGCGACGCTGGCTACGTCACCGGGTCGGACCCCGAGCTCGAGGTGCGGATCCGCGCGCTCAGGCACCACGGCCAGGAGGAGGGCAACGTCCACCTTGACGTCGGTTCGACCGAGCGCCTCGACAACATCCAGGCCCTCGTGCTCACCGAGAAGCTCGCCCACCTCCACGAGGAGATCGACGCGCGCCGCCGCGTCGCAGGCTGGTACCGGGACGGGCTCGCGGACGCGGGGCTGGACCTCCCGGGCGACCGGCCGGGCCGCACGCACGTCTACCACCAGTTCGTCGTCCGCGTGCCCGACCGCGAGGCCGTGCGCGAGTCGCTGCGCGAGCAGGGCGTCGGCTCGATGGTCCACTACCCCACCCCGGTCCACCTCCAGCCCGGCGCGAAGGAGTGGGCCGAGGTGCCGGAGACGCCGGAACGCTCGGAGGCGTGGGCGGGGAGCCTTCTCAGCCTCCCGCTGTTCACGCAGATGACCGAGGCGCAGGCGACGCGGGTCGTCGCCGCGCTGCGAGGCGCGCTAGGGCTCTGACTCGCCGGCCCGTGCGCGCTGCAGCGCGCGGGCACGCCGGTAGCGCGCGATCGCCCTCGGCGCGCGGAACACGAGCCAGACCGGCCTCCAGACGCGCGCGGCGACGAGGCCGACAACCCCGCGCCGCGCGAGCGGCGACCACGCCGCGAGCACGGCCTTCGGCGGGAACGCCTTGAAGGCCAGCAGCGCGGCCTTCGCCCTGATCCCGCGCACGTTGCCGAACCACACGAGGCCCTGGACCATCGCCTCACCCGGCTCCTCCTCGCGCAGGATCTCGGCGAGGGCCCAGGCGCTGTCGCCCGATCCCGCCACGTGCAACCGCCCGAGCACCTCGGCGCCGCCTTGCGCGAGCCGCATCCCCGACTCGAACGCGGCGACCGCGCCGGTCGCGCGGGCGAGCGCGGCGGCGTCGGCCCACGTCGCGTCGTCGAGGACCTCCAGCGCGCGCTCGAGGTCCCGCACGGACGGAGCGCGGCCCGATCCGTGCTGTGCGGCGTGCAGCGTCACGTGCAGGGCGCGGGCGGGCGCGTCGAGGATCGTCACCTGGTGCCCGCGCAACGACATCGGCTCGGTCCTCGACGACAGCACGCGCCACGCGGTCTCGGAGTCGGCGATGCCGGGAAGGCGGTGGTGGAGGTCGATCTCCGCGCCGTCGCTCGACCGGAGCCACGGCTCGGCGTAGTGGATGAGCTCGTGCGCGGCCCCCTTGAACGGCGCGGTGAACCCGTGCCGCGCGAGGACGTCGCGCGCCTTTCCGAGGTCGTCCGGTGAGATCAACAGGTCCGTGTCGGCGTACGGTCGGTCGCGAGGATCCGAGTAGAGCCAGCGCGCGAACGACGGCCCCTTCAACAGGATCGACGGGATGCCTTCGTCGGCCAGCAGACCGACGGCCTCGACCGTGGCGACGTCGATCCGCAGGACCGAGCCCGCGGCCACGACGTGCGGAGGCGCCTGGTGCTCGCCCTCCGGCGTCAGGAGGCCTCCTTGCGCAACAGCGCGGGGATCGTGCGCAGCACGATCGATATGTCGCGCAGCGGCGACCACGTCTCGATGTAGTGGATGTCGAGCCGCACCATCTCGTCGAACGTCATCTTCGACCGCCCGCTGACCTGCCACAGCCCGGTCATCCCGGGACGCACCTCGAGGCGGCGGCGGTGCCACTCCTCGTAGAGCTCGACCTCGAAGAGCAACGGGGGCCGCGGGCCGACGACGCTCATCTCGCCGCGCAGGACGTTGATCAGCTGCGGGAGCTCGTCGATCGACGTCCGCCGCAGGATCCTGCCGACCTTCGTGACGCGCGGGTCGTCCGTCAGCTTGTACATCTCGACGTCCTCGTCCTGGGCGACGTCGCCCCGGATCAGGCCCTCGACGAACTCCTGGTGGATGCTCGCGTCGGCGTCCGTGACCATCGTGCGGAACTTCAGCATGTCGAAGGGACGCCCGTCCATCCCGATCCGCTGCTGGCGGAACAGGACCGGGCCCTTGCTCGACAGCCGCACCGCGAGCGCGGAGACGAGCATCACGGGAGCGGCGACCGTCATCGCGACCGTCCCGATCAGAAGGTCCATCGCCCGCTTCGCGATCCGGTTGGCGTCGCCCAACGGCTCCTGCAGGAGGCTGAGAAGCGGGAACTCGCCCATCGCGTCGAGGCTGACCTTCGTCGGGGGCAGCCCGAACAGCTCCGGCACCGCGCGGACCTCTGCGTGGCGCAGCTCCACCGTCGACACGATCTTCGTCAGGTCGGCGCGCTGGATCGCCGGGGTGGCGAGCACGACCTCGTCGACCTTCCCCTCGGAGGTGAGGGCCTGGAGCTCCTCGACGAAGTCGCCGCGCTTCGCGCAGTCGTCGTCGAGCTGCGCGACGAGGACGTAGCCCATCTCCGGATGCGCCCGCAGCTCCTCGACGAACCCGATGGCGGCGTCGCCGCTGCCGACGAGCGCGACGCGCCGCACGTCGTGCCCGCGGCTGCGGAGGCGGCCGAGGCTGTACTTCATCGCGACGAGCAGGAGGATCAGCCCGGCGCTCGCGAACAGCCAGTCGAGCAAAAAGACCCCGCGGGAGTAGGAGAACGTGCGGAACTCGACGCCGCCGCGCCAGTAGAAGGTGAACACGACGTTCGCGAGCCAGCCGAGGCCCCCTTCGAGGACCGCCTCGACGATCTCGTCGGTGTACCCGCGGGAGAGGCGGTTGCGGTGGTGGCCCCCGAGGACGAACAGCAGGCCGCGGGCGACGATCGCGAAGTAGAAGACCGGCACGTACGGGCGCGCCGAGTCGCAGAACCCGCCCCCGCAGAAGGGGTTCCCGTTCTGGATCGCGTACGCGAGTAGGAGCGCGGCCCCGCCGATGCCCGCGGCCCCGAGCGTGAACGCGGCCCGGAACGCGAGCTCCATCGAGCGCCGGGACCGAGGACGGACGGCCGCGGCGGTGACGGACGCGGCGGCCGCGTCGCGCGTGGCGGCGGGTCTGTGCGCTGCCCTGGCCCGCCGCTCCGGCACGCCCGCGGGCGGGCCGAAGTCTCTGTACCGTCTGGTCTTCAAGGTGTCTTCCACCGGCTCCCGCCCCACTCACCCGTGCTTCATCTAATCCAGATTCTGGAAAACACTAGGAACGGTGGGAGAAAAAGACAATAGTCCTTTTTCCGTATACGGACTGCCCGTCGGGGGCCTTGATAATGGCGGGGCTGCCCTTCTAAGGTAAAGGCAGATATTTCCAATCGAACGCAACGCACGACGAGGGGGTCCATTGGCATCGGTGGAAGGTGACGCCGCCGGGAGCGCGAACCTGCGGGAGTACCTGGCGGTCCTGCGCAGCCGCAAGACCAGCATCGCGGTAGTCGCGCTGCTGGTGGTGGCGTCCGCGCTCTTCTATTCGTACCGCCAGCAGCCCCTGTACCGCGCCGAGGCCAAGGTCCTCGTGAAGCCGTTCAACACGCTCCTGAACGTCGAGACCGAACGGGAGCTCGCGGGGTCCGAGGCCGTCCGCGACATCGTCGCGGAGAAGCTCGGGACTGAGCTCGAGGGCGAGTCCCTGTCCCCCGCGAACCTCTCGGTGAGCGTCGCGACCGAGACCGAGGTCCTCATCATCGGCTACACGCACTCGATCCCCGAGCAGGCGCAGCGCGCGGCGAACGCCTACGCGGAGGGCTACCTCGAGTACCGCCGCCAGGAGATCGTCGACGACATCTCCGCCTCGGGCGAGGCCATCCGCGCCCAGGTCGAGCCGCTGAACGACCGGCTGCGCCGGCTCAACGAGCGCCTCGAGAGGGAGGACAACCCCGCGGTCCAGTCGACCCTGAACGCGCAGGTCAGCTCGCTGATCAGCCGCAGGGCGATCCTCGAGCAGCAGCTCGTCCAGCTCTCGCCCCCCGGCCGGCTCCAGATCGGTCAGGTGGTCGAGGAGGCCGACCGGCCGCTGTCGCCCGCGAGCCCCAACCACGTCGTCAACGGCATGCTCGGTCTCCTGCTCGGCCTCGCCCTCGGCGTCGGCGCGGCCTTCCTGCGGGAGCGGCTCGACGACCGCCTGCGCGGGCGGAGCGACCTCGAGAGGTATGCGGCCGCCCCCGTCCTGGCGATCGTCCCGACCGTGCCGGAGTGGCGGAAGTCGAAGCAGACGATGCTCGTCACCCTCCAGCAGCCTCAGTCGGCTGCCTCCGAGGCCTACCGGACGCTGCGGACGGGCGTGCTCTTCGCCGCCGGGCAGCACCACCTAAAGGTCATCTTGCTCACGAGCGCGAACGCCGGCGAGGGCAAGAGCGCGACGACCGCGAACCTCGGCGTCGCGCTGGCTCAGTCCGGCAAGCGCGTGATCATGATCTCGGGCGACCTGCGCAAGCCGCGGCTCGTCCAGTTCTTCAGCGACAACCGCGGCCCGGGGGTCACGAACGTCCTCGCGGGTGAGGCGAACCTGTGGACGTCGTTGGTCAACACGATGCTGCCGACGTTGAAAGTGCTCCCGAGCGGTCCGATCCCGCCGAATCCGACCGAGCTCCTCGGGTCGACGGGGATGAGGAAGATCCTCGACGACTGCGCGAAGGTCGCCGACATCGTGCTCATCGACGGGCCCCCCGTCCTCGCCCTCGCCGACGCGATCACGCTCGCGCCGATGGCCGACGGCGTGCTGCTCGTCGCCGACGCCCAGAACACGCACCGCGGCGCGGTCGAGCACGCCCGCGAGCAGATAGACCGCGTCCACGCCCGCGTGATCGGCGCCGTCCTCAACAACTTCGACCCCGCGAAGGCAGGGGCGCAGGCGTACTACTACCAGGACTACTACGCGTACCGGGCGGCCGACCAGGCGGCGTTCTCGGACGTGGCGCCGACGGACGAGCGCAACGTGGTCCGGGGCCGCTGGCGCCGCAACGGCTAACGAGCGGGAACCGGGCTACGAGTCCTTGACCCGCGCCTCGATCACGACCTCTTCTTCGAGGAAGCCCTCCATCCGGATCACGCCCGAGTCGAGCGTCCCGGAGCCGGCGTCGACGAACTCCATGTCCGGCGGCGGGTAGACCGCGACGGTGTAGGAGTCGGGCCGCACGAGGGCCTGGGGCAGGAGCTTCATGAGGTAGCGCGGCCCCCGCGCCGTCTCCTCGAACACCGACGGGACGCGGTACCTGATCGTCACGTTCGAGGACTCGCCCGGGTCGAGCTCGACGAGGTCCCACGCCACGGGGAACCCGTCGTCCTCGTCGAGGATGTACGCGGCCTGCTCGCCGTCCTTCAAGAACCGGTAGACGGTCGCCTCACGCGGCAGGAGCAGGTTGAGGAACATCCCGTTGAACCCGGGCCGGTACCCCTTGAAGGACACCCGGCCGAGGAGGTCCGACGGCGGCCCGTCGGGGGCGCTGTTCGCGAGGTCGATCGACACCGAGACGTGGGCGCCGCCGTCGTCCTGCAGCCGGATCGACGTGTCGACGTGGCGCTCGAGGAAGTAGTCCACCTTGTTCGCCGCGTAGTTGTTGTGGAACAGCATCTGGACGTCGTCGCCCTCGTCCGAGTAGTCGCCCTCGGCGTCGAGCTGCGCCAGCGCGTCCTGCTCGGAGTCGCGAGTCGAATACACCTTCAGGTGCTGCGTGCGAACGGCCTTCGCGAACCCGCGCGCGAAGGGGCCGGCGTCGACGTCGCCGTCCTGGACGCGGGTCCAGAACTGCGCGATGAGCTCGCCGAGGAACGCGTTGTGCGTCCGGCGGGTGGGAAACGCGAGGTACGAGTCGTGGAGGATGATCTGGGCCGCGTTCTGGTCCGTGATCTCGGTGTCGAGCCCCTGCACGCGCAGCGGCTCCATCCCTTCCAGCATGTGTCCGAGCGCGACGGGATCCATCGCGATGACGCCGTCGGGCCGGAACCCCTTCTTGTTCTCGTAGATCGACAACAAGACGTCCGACACGACGGGGAAGTGGGGGCTCTCGTTCACCTGCTGGACGCTGCGGAGGGCGTCGAGGGGGCCGTAGTGGTCGCGGAACCACCGCGGCGCGTCGACCTGGGGCAGCGGCGGACGGAGCAGGTCGCTGATGTAGCTGACGTCCTCGAGCTTCAGGCGCCCGTCTTGCGCGGACAGCAGGCCGTGAAGGCCGATCAGGCCCCCGGTCGCCCGCGCCTCGCTCGGGCTCTGGAAGGCCAGGAGGTAGGTGCGGCTCTCGTCCCGTCCGAACAGGCCCGGGAGGGCGCCGAACAGGATTCCGGCCCGCTCCGCGGACCGGTGGGCCTCGCCCACCCGCTCGCGCGCCTGCGACAGGGCGTCGCGCACGGCGCCGATCCGCGGCGTGCCGAGCGCGTCGAGGAGCTCGGCGGACTCCTCGAACGACGCCGCCGCCTCGTCGAGGAACGGCGCGGCCCGCTGGAGGGCGGCGAACCTGATCTGCCCGTCGCGGAAGACGGTCCCGGTGAGGTCGTCCCCGGCTGCGCCGAGAGCGTCGGCCCCGTCGACCACCGCGATGCCCGCCCGGGCCGAGCTGGCGCCCACGTCGGCGAGGACGTCGATCGCGTTGAGGTCGTCCGACAGCGGCGGCAACAGCGACGCCAGCGCGAAGGCCGGGTGCCCCGTGGCGCTGCGGGCGCTCTCGGCGCTCTCGAGGGCCGAGGCGAACGACCGCTGGGCCTCGGCCAGCTCGACGTCGCGGACGAGGTCCCCGCCGGCGTCGAGCCCATCGGCGGCGGCGCGCAGCGACGACTCCAGGCGCAGGGCGACGTAGACGCCGTCTCCCAGGAGCAACAGCAGGACCAGGAGGAACAGCAGCAGGCGAGGCCGGCGAAACCTCCGCCCGCGCGCAAGCCCCCGGCCTGGTGGCCGGGGGCTTGGAGATCTGCGCTTCAGATGGTCAGCCTGCGAAGTGGCGCTCCCGCTGTGCTACTTGTTCTTACCGGGTGCGTTCCCGCTGTTGCCCGGCGGCGGCGTCGGGGTTGCCGTCTGGTTCGGGCAGTTCTTCTTCGGCTTCTTGCCGTACTTGACCTTGGCCTTCGAACAGCCCGGCGGCTGGGGGTGGCCTTGCTTGTGGGCGACCGGCGTGAACGCCGCGCCACCGAGCGTAGCCCCGCCAACGCCGAGCAGCCCTGCGGCCATGACCGCAACCGCGATCTTCACCTTCACCTTCGACTTCAAACGACTCACTTCGGGCCCTCCTGTTGGTTGGACTTGGAAGACCCTACATCGCCTTCGAGGGAAGTGTCGACGGGGATCTCCTAAATTATCCAAGAAGATGTCCCGGGTTTGCCCCCTGCCGCGGGCGTTTGACTAGTCCGAATGAGTGGGAAGGGGGTGGTATCGGGGAAACACCATTGCCCGGGCGCCGAGGCAACTGGTAATGTTTCCCTTCCCCCGAAAACCTGACAATCGCGGAGAACGAGACATGAAGATCGCAGTCGTAGGCCTCGGCTACTGGGGCCCCCAGCTAGTTAGGAACCTCACCCACCTCGAGCAGTGCAGCCAGGTCGTCGCCTGCGACCTGGACGAGACGCGGGTCAAGGCGATCTGCCAGCAGTACCCGGGCGTGATCGGCGCCACGGACTACGAGGAGCTGCTGCGCGACTCCTCGCTCCAGGGCGTGATCCTCGCTACCCCGGTCCGGACGCACGCGCCGCTGGCGGCCAAGGCCCTCGCGGCCGGCGTGAACGTCCTCGTCGAGAAGCCTCTCGCCACGTCCTACGAGGACGCCCACTCGCTGATCCAGACCGCCGAGGAGCGGGGCCTCCTCGTCATGGCGGGCCACACCTTCCTCCACAGCCCGCCCGTCCAGGCGGTCGAGAAGCTGATCGCGGACGGCGAGGTCGGCAAGCCGCTCTACGCCCAGAGCTCCCGCGTGAACCTCGGGATCCACCAGTCCGACGTGAGCGTGATCTGGGACCTGGCGCCCCACGACCTGTCGATCCTCGTCTACTGGCTGAAGGAGACCCCGGTCGCGGTCTCGGCGATGGGCAAGTCCGTGCACGGCGTCGGGCCGGCGGACGTCGCCTTCGTCGACCTGCAGTTCCCGTCCGGGTGCATCGCGAACGTCCACCTGTCATGGCTGGCGCCGACGAAGATGCGCCGCACCACGCTCGTAGGCGACAAGCGGATGCTCGTCTACGAGGACACGAACTTCGAGGAGCCGGTGAAGCTCTACGACAAGGGCGTGAACCTCCCGGCCCCCGAGGACTTCGGCCAGTACAAGACCTCGTACCGGGCGGGCGACGTCGTCTCGCCCAGGGTCGGGAACTGGGAGCCGCTGAGGGCCGAGCTCGGCGAGTTCGTGGGCCGGATCGGCCGCGGCGAGACCCCGAACGGCCGGGAGGCCACGGCGCTGTCGGTCGTCGCGACGATCGAGGCGGCCGAGAAGTCGCTGCGGGAGAACGGCCGCGTGGTCGACGTCCGCCAGGACGTCTGACCTCTTTCGGAAATGAAAAGAGCCCCCGTGAGGGGGCTCTTTTTGATTGCGGAGGTTCTTACGGAGCCGGCGAGGCGCAGATGCAGTTGTTGCCGGCGCCGGGGTCGGTCGGGTCCGGCACGCACGGGATCGCCGTGCCGCACGGCTGGGTCACGTTGCAGAAGAGCGCGAACGGCGGGTCCGCGGCGAGGGCCTGAGTCCCGCACACCGTCGTCTGCGCATGCGCTGCCCGGCTCATCATCGTCACGATGAAGGGGCTGGCCCACGCGACCGTCCCTGCCTGCTTGAGGAACCGGCGCCGTGCCTGGCCTTCCTCGGTCAGACCCATTTCGCGTTCGCTCACTGCCTGCCCCTCTCGTAATGCGTTCTCTTAGGTGAGGGAGATTATTCCATAGCGGTCGAGCCCGCAAGGCACTTCTCCAAGAGACCCAGCGCGGCGTCCGAGGAGCCGTACCTCAGCACGTGGCCCGGGACCTCCGTGCCCAACCTGGCCAGCGCCGGGAGGACGCCCGGGCCCGGCTCCCGCGTGTGCAGGTTGTCCGCCGTCCAGGCCAGCGTCTGCGCCGCGGTCAGCCGCTCGCCGAGGGGTGCGGCGCCTTCGTCGAACTGCGGGAAGACCAGCACCGAGGGCGTGAAGGTCGTCGCGGCCGACAGCGGAAGCGCGTCCGCCGGAAGCAGGCCTGCCCCCGCAGGCGGGGGCAGCCAGCCCGGGACGTCCCAGCCCCGTGCGAACCTCGCCCACCGGTCCGGGTCGCGGATGCTCAACGGCTTGGGGAACGGGGTCGCCGTCAGGGCTTTGGGATCGAGGGGGACGAGGTCGTCGGTCACCAGGCGCCAGCCACGGTCGAGAAGGTCGAGCAGCAGCGTCGTCTTGCCGGCCCGCGGCTGCCCCGACAGGACGACGAAGACACCGTCGCGCTCGGCCGCCGCCGCGTGAAGGGGGACGATCGAGGTCGCCCGCGCGATCGCCCGCCGGCTGAGCGCGTTCCGGAGCGACGACGCTACGAGCCACGGATCCGACGCGGCCACGTGCGGCTCGTCCGCCATCCGGAGGTGCCAGGCCTCGCCCCGCACCTCGAGCCTGACGTCGGCGGGGTTCACGCGCTCGGGGCCGGCTACGAAAGGCCCCCACAGCTCGCGCACGAGGTCGACCATCCGCGCGTCTTCGGAGGTCACGCGGAAGCTGCTGCCGAGGATCGACAGGATGACCTCCGCGTGGCGCGTCATTCCGTGACGGCGTCCCCCGTGAGCGCGCCGACGAGGTCCGCCGGGTCGTTCGCCCACAGCGCGTCGATGCCTCTCGCGAGCGCCGCGATGCGCGTCAGCTCGGCGGGTCCGATGTCGGCGATCCGGTAGTAGGTAAGCAGGTACACGAGCATCCCACCGGTCGTGCGGTGGGCGCCCGGCTGTGGCAGCGAGGTCTTCGGCAGCGCGAGGAACTCGGGCACGAACGGGTCGCGGTCCTCGGCGTAGAACGAGCCGTCCTCGCGCATCATCACGTAGAGGTCGTCGGAGAACGTCATCCCGAGCCGCTTCAGCTTCTGGCGGTAGATCGAGCGGTTGAAGAAGTCGGCGCCGAACAGCCCGCGCCGGCCGCCGACCTCGCACGCGGTGAGCATGTACGTCGGGACGTCCGGCGAGGACATGAACGCGGACACGGCGCGCGCGAGCTTCGACCGGACGAGCGACAGGTCGCGCGCCCCGTACACCTGCGTGGTGTTCACGTAGAGCGACGGCAGCTTCTTCACGCGGCCGTCGGCCGTCCCGGTCACGAGGCTGAACGCGCCTTCACGCCGGTGCTCGCCCGCCGGCTCGCGCTCGCCCGGCAGCCCCTCGAGCAGGCCGGGCTCGGTCGCGCGCACCTCGCGCCACACCTCTTTCGTCGGTATCCAGATGGAGTCGGCCCAGACCAGGCCTTCGAAGGGATCGGGTCAGCCGGCGGCGGCCCTCGGCTCGCCGGGCTCGTCGACGACGGTCTGGCCGTCGTCGATGGGGGCCGCGGAAGAGGCCTCACCCATCTACGAGGATGCCCTTCTCCTTCATGTCGGCCACGAGCGCGCCGAGGTCGCCTTCGACCTGCTCGGTCGACCCGAACCGCTCGCGCACCTCTTTCATCGCACCGTCGTAGCCGTGCTCCTGGATCAGCGCGAAGACGAGGGCGGCGGTGCCGTTCAAGTAGTGGAGCTCGCCCGATCCGCGGTTGAGCACGACGGCCTCGCCCTCGACCCACTCCACGTACATCTCGTCGGACACCTTCACGGTGCGCAGTATAGGAAAGCGAGCCCCTGTAGCCGCACGGGGCGTCTACGATCGCCTGCGAGGGGAAGCCGGGTACAGAAAGCGAGGAGCCGAGCATGCGCGTCCGAGGCCGCGTCTTCAGGGTCGCCGTCGCCGTGGCCACGATGGCGGCCGCAGCGGCGGTCTCCGTCACCACCGCACACGCGGGGTTCTTCTCGGTGACGACGCAGACCGATCACGTCCCCGGCGCGTGCGACTCGACCGACTGCACGTTGCGCGAGGCCGTCATCGCCGCGAACGCCACCCCGGAGGGCGACGTCATCAACCTTCAGCCCGGGACGTACGTCCTGTCGATCCCGGACTCGACCGAGTCGGGCACCGCGACCGACGCAACGCAAGGGGACCTCGACATCACCGGCACGGTGACGATCACGGCCTTCGGGGGCGCGGTGGTCGACGCCGGCGCGCGGTTCACGGCGGGAGCGGGCTCGTTGTCGATGACGTCCGGTGGGACGACGTCGCGCGTCTTCCACGTCACCGGGTCGTTGGAGACGAACGCCGTGTCGGTCTCCGGCGGCTCGTCGGACCAGGGCGCCGGGATCCTCGTCGACGGCGGGGCCCTGTCCATGAACGGAGGAGAGGTAACCGGCAACGTCGCAAACGGGACCTGTTGCGGAGGCGGCATCGGCGCCGTCAGGGGCAACGTCAGGCTGGCCACCACCGGCGTGACCGCCAACGCCGTGACGCAGTGCTGCGGCGGCGGGATCTACAACGAGAGCTCTACGGTCAACGTCACCGGCGGAGTCATCGCGAACAACGACGCGTTCGGCTGTTGTGGCGCAGGCGTCCACAACTGGACCGACCCCGCCGCCGGTCGCACGGCGACGCTGGCGCTCACGAACGTCTCCGTCACGGGCAACGACGTGCGGGACTGCTGCGGCGGCGGCATCTACAACGAGGCCGGCGCGCCGACGACGGTAACGATCCCCGGGGGCACGTTCTCGAACAACGTCGCGAGCGACGACTGCTGCGGCGGCGCGATCTACTCGAAGCCGCAGGCGAACGTCACCGCGTCCGGGACGAGGTTCAGGTTGAACACGACCGCAGGCTGCTGCGGCGGCGCGATCTACAACGAGGGGACGTTCTCGCTCGAGCGCGGCTCGATCACCGAGAACTCCGTGGCGAACTGCTGCGGCGGAGGATTGGCCGCGGTCGGCGCGTCCTCGGTGACGACGCTCACGAATGTGACCGTGAGCACCAACGGCGCGGGGACCGAGCCCGGTCAGGCCGCGCTCCCCTCGGCCGGCGGCCTCTACCTCGACTCCGGCCAGATGACGCTCGAGCACGTCACGGTCGCGAGCAACACGGGGCCGAACGGCGCGTCGGGGATCGCGAACGGCGACGTCGGCGGGGCGTCGCAGGGCACGCTCACGCTGCGGCGATCGATCGTCGCGAACAGCACGGGGTCGCCGCAATGCCTGGGGACGATCACGTCGCAGGGCTACAACATCGCGTCCGACAGCTCGTGCATGCTCACGCAGCCGACGGACAGGCCCGCCGTCAACCCGCAACTCGCGGCGCTCAGCTCCGGCTTCCACAACCTGAGCTCCGCCAGCCCGGCCATCGACGCGATCCCGGCGAACCTCTGCCCCCCTCCCGCGACCGACCAGATCGGGACGGCGCGGCCGCAGGACCGTGCGGACGTCCCGGGGACCGGGTGCGACATCGGCGCGATCGAGATGGCCGGCACCGTCACGCCGACGCCGACGCCCACTCCGGGAGCCACCGCGACCCCGACGCCGACTCCGGGTGTGACGCCGACGCCCACGCCCGGTGTGACGCCCACCCCCACTCCGGGTGTCACGCCGACGCCTACGCCGGGGGCCACCGCGACCCCGACTCCCACCGCGACGACGGGCGCGACGCCGGGGCCGACCGCGACGGCCACCGCGACCCCGACCGCCTCTCCCACCGCGTCACCGTCGCCGTCGCCCGAGCCGATCGACCCGCGCTGTGACGACGCCGGCGTCGTCTGTGGGACCGACGGGTCCGAGACCATCACCGGCACCGGCGAAGGCGAGCTGATCATCTGCGGCGACGGCGACGACGTCGTCCACGCCCTCGGCGGCGACGACACGATCGAGTGCGGCGACGAAGGGGACACGGGCGACAAGGAGGTCTACGCCGGGCAGGGTGACGACGAGGTCGACTGCGACGGGACCGGCAATGACGTCGTCGCGGGCGGCGCGGGCAACGACGACGTGTCGTGCGGCGCAGGAGACGACCGGATCGACGGCGGCGGCGGCCACGACGTGCTCGCCAGCACGAGCGGCAACGACGTCTTCACGGGTGGCGGCGGCAACGACCGCGTCGCCGCGGGCACCGGGCGCGACTCCGCTCGCGGCGGGCGGGGCAACGACAAGCTGCGCGGGGGCCGCGGACGCGACGCCCTGTGGGGCGGCGCCGGCAATGACGTAGTCGACGGTGGACCGTCCCGCGACTTCTGCAGCGAGGGACGAGGCGACGACATACTGCGCAGGTGCGAGAGGTTCCGCCGCAGAGGCTAGGCGTTAACGTAGACCCGTGAGGGGAACGACCCGGCGGACGCTCGCCACCCTCGTCGCCGTCTTCGCGGCGGGGATCGTCTCGATCGCGTCGGCGAACGCGGCGACGTATCAGGTGACCCGCTCCGACGACCCCCCGCCGAACGGCTGCGCTCCCGGAGACTGCTCGCTGCGCGAGGCCGTCATCGCCGCGAACGCGACGCCCGGCGCCGACACGATCGTGCTCGAGCCCGGCGGCTACGACCTGACGATCCCGGACACGACGGAGCCGGGGACCGGCCTCGACGCGACGCAGGGCGACCTCGACGTCACCGACGCGCTCGCGATCGAGAGCTCCGGTTTCGGGGCGGCCATCGACGCGGGGGCCCAGTTCTCCGTCGGGCCCTCGTCCATCTCCGTCTCGCAGCCGGGGACGACCTCCCGCGTCCTGCACGTGGTCTCCGCGAGCCTGACCACCACCGCGGTGGGGGTGATGGGTGGATCGGCCGACCAGGGGGCCGGCATCCAGGTCGAGAACGGGTCGCTGGAGATGAACGACGGCAGCGTCGTCCTGAACGTCGCGAACGGGACGTGTTGCGGCGGGGGCATCGGTACGATCGCGAGCGACGTCGTGCTGTCCGGAACGAGGATCTCGAACAACGCGGTCGCGATGTGCTGCGGCGGGGGCATCTACAACGAGAGCTCGACCGTCACCATCCGTCGCGGCCTCGACGCCTTCAGCATCGCGGACGTCATGGAGAACGACGCGTTCGGGTGCTGCGGGGCGGGGATCTACAACTGGAGCAACCCGAACCTCTCCCGTACCGCGACGCTGGCCTTGGCGAGCGTCGGCTTCTCGAGCAACGACGTCCGTGACTGTTGCGGCGGCGCGATCTACAACGAGCAGGGCGGACCGGTGACCGTCACGATGAACAGAGCCGGGTTCTCGCAGAACCACGCGAGCGACGACTGTTGCGGCGGCGCGATCTACTCCAAGCGCTCGGCCACGATCACCGCATCCGACGTCACGTTCGACCGCAACACCACGCAGGGTTGCTGCGGCGGCGCGATCTACAACGAGGGGACGTTCACGCTCGACCGCGGGTCGATCACCCGAAACTCGGTCGTGAACTGCTGCGGCGGGGCCGTGGCCGGGATGGGGTCCGAGTCGTCGACGGCGCTGACCAACGTCACGGTCAGCACGAACGGCGCGGGGGCCGAGCCGAACCAACCCGCCCTGCCCTCGGCCGGGGGTCTGTACCTCGATCCGGCGGGGGGACAGTTGACGCTGAACCACGTCACCGTGACGGACAACACCGGCTCGAACGGGACGGCGGGTATCTCGAACGGCGACGTCGGCGCGACCCCGCTCGGGACCGTGACGCTGCGCGCGTCGATCGTCGCGAACAACCCGGGGCTGCCCCAATGCCGGGGCCCGATCGCTTCTCTGGGCTACAACATCGCGGCGGACGGATCGTGCGGGCTCACGCATCCGACCGCCCGGCCGAACCCAGACCCTCGGCTGACCATGTTGAGCTCCGGGCACCACGCGCTGTTCCCGGACAGCCCCGCGATCGACGCCGTCCCGGCGGGCCAGTGCCCGCCGCCGGCGTCGGACCAGCGCGGGCACCACCGTCCGCAGGACCGCAGCGAGGTGCCCGGCAACGGCTGCGACATCGGTGCGGTCGAGATGGACGCCAACGGCGCGCCGGCTGTGACGCCCACGCCGAGCGCGACTGCGACGCCCACGCCGAGCGCGACTGCGACTCCAACACCGAGCACGACTGCAACGCCGAGCCCGACGCCACCGCCGACGCCGACTCCCGGCGTGACGCCCACACCGACCCCGGGCGCGACGCCGACGCCCGGGCCCACCCAGCCCGCGACCCCTACCCCCGGCGCTACCGCGTC
>DASQEJ010000131.1:0-4031 GCA_035633715.1 Actinomycetota bacterium
CGCGGGCTCGCCGGCGCGGTGAGCCTCGTCAGCCGGAACCTCGGCGGAGGCGAGAACCTGACGGTTGCGCAGGCGCACGAGCTGCAGGCGAACGGGTGGGAGATCCTTTGCCACTCGCGCACGCACGAAGACAACCTGTCCACGGCGTCGAAGGCGTTTCGGGTCTTCTCGTCCGAGACCGCCGGAGCGAAGGAGGACCTCGAGACCCTGGGGTTCAACGTCCAGTCGTTCCAGCAGCCCGGCTCGTGGACGGGCCGCTACTACATCGACCGGGCGGAGAAGCTGGACTCGAGGGCCGGGCGGTTGCTGAAGGAGACGTTCGCCGCCGTCTTCGCGTTCGTCCCGTACGACCTCTGGAACCACCTCCGGCCGTTGCCGGTCCTCGAGCGATACGGGGGCGCGCTCGCCGGAGGCGACACGATGACGCTCGACACCCTGCGCGGCGTCGTCGACAACGCGGTCAAGTACGGCGCGCTCGCGCACTTCAGGTTCCACTCGAACAACATCGGCGGCTCGTCGATGATCTCGGAAGCGGGGTTCACGTCGTTCCTCGACTACGTCCGGGACAAGGTCGACGCCGGGTTGCTCACGAACCTGACCCCGACGGCCGCGATGTTCGCGACGCGAGGCGACGCGTCGACGAACCTGCTCGGCGACGGGAGCTTCGAGCAGTCGACCACGACGGCGTTCCGGCACTGGGAGCGCACGGGGAGCCCCACGATCCAGACCGGCCCCCAGGGCAAGTACCTCGCGGGGATCGACCAGGCGAACCACGTCAGCCAGTTCCTCCGTTCCGAGAACCTCAGGTCGCTGCGCTTCGAGGGCCTGGCGCGCGGCGCCTCGGCCGGCTCCGCCACGGCGCGCGTGGTCGCGCGCTTCGCCGACGGCGCGGGGAGCTCGGTCGCCGAGGTCGAGCACCGCGCTCCGGTCGGCGACTGGACGAAGGTGCGGTTCACGCTGGGGAGCCATCCCGGCGCGCGCTACCTCAGGCTGTGGCTGTACCACACGGGCTCGGGCGCCCCGCTGGAGTGGGACGAGGTCCGGCTGACGCGGATCTGAGGCGCTACTGCAACACGCCGCGCCGGCGACGCCACCACCGGCGCGTCTTCTCCCACGTGCGGTGGGGCAGCAGCGTCGCGGTCGCGAGCTTTCCGAGGAGCGCGACGTCGGCGCGGCGCACGAGCCTCCGGGGGTACGCGCGCAGGCCCCGCAGGTACAGCGCGAGGACGTGCGTCGCCGGCACCCGGCCCACCTTGTTGTGGAGCATCCGGAAGTAGTTGGCCCAGTAGACGGCGTCGAAGCTCGTCCCGGCCGCAGCGAGGTCCCCGCGCCGGTCCGCGTTGGCGACGATCGTCCGCATGGCGTCGAGGTCCACGTCGGCTTTGAGGTTGCGCTTCATCATGCTCGCGGCGTGCGTCCTGTGCTGTAGGAGCGGCTCGTCTTCGTAGAACCCGTCGAACGTCGCGGCGATCCGCAGCCACATGTCCCAGTCCTCCGCGTGCCGGAGCTCCTCGTCGAAGCCTCCGGCCACCTCGAAGCACTCGCGCGCGACCACCGCGGACGAAGCGAAGAAGGGGTTGCGCTCGAGGAGCATCGCGAGGAGCTCCCGCTGGGGGAGCAACCGGGCGCCGTCGCGCGGCCGCGCCACCCCGAGGGGGTTCCCGGCGGAGTCGATCACCTCGGCGTTGCCGAAGAGGATCCGGGCGGAGGGGTGCTCGGCGATGCGCCGGCCCTTCGCCTCGAGGTTGCCGGGCTTCATGACGTCGTCGGCGTCGAGGAAGGTGATCCAGTCCGCGCCCGCGTGCCTGATCCCGGTGTTCCTGGCGGCGGAGAGCCCGGAGTTCTGCGCGTGCCGCACGTACGTCACGCGGTCGCCGAAGGCGCGCACGACCTCGGGAGTGGCGTCGGTCGAAGCGTCGTCGACCACGACGACGTCCGCCGGCGCGTGGGTCTGAGCGAGGACGGACTCGACGCACGGCGCGAGGTAGTCCGCGTAGTTGTACGCGGGGATCACCACGGAGATCGGGGGGAGGTCCTTGTCCACCACGGCCCTAGCCTCCCGCATCGGGAGGCAGGGTCAGAGCGCGGAGGCCGCCGGGCAGACGTCGGGGGACGGCTCGGGGACGCCGCGGGCGCTGAAGTAGGTCGCGCGACGCCAGCCGGTCGCGGCGGTCGCTCTCGTGTGCCGGATCTGGATGCAGTAGTGGCTCGAGGTCGCGACGACGTCGAACGCCGTCGCCCACTCCGGCACGCGGAAGCCGTTGGCGCGCATCGTCCCCGGCAGGTCGGCGATCGTGTCGAGGCCCGAGTAGTCGCCCCCGTTGTCGGTCGCGTAGGCCTCGACGGCCGTCGAGGCGTTCTTCAGAGCCGACTGGATCTGTGCGACGTAGGCCTTCTCGCGCTGACGGATGAAGACCGGGATGGCTATGGCCGCGAGGATCGCTATGACGATGATCACGACGAGGAGCTCGATCAACGTGAACCCGTCCTGCCGTCTCCTCATAGGTGTTCATCGGCACGAGCCCGTCCCGGCATGAGCCGGAATGACTAGTCATCCCGGTCGCGCAAAACGGGACGATTCCGGCGCGGGGGTTACTCGAAGAGGGACCGTTCCGGCGCGCGATCTGGCACCGTTGCCCTATCGAGCCGGAGCTCGTCTACGTCGAAAGTCGTAGGACGGGGCAAGCGGACGAAGGATGGACGATGCGAGCGACGAGTTGGGCGAGATGGATCCTGGCGGCGACGGTCGTCTTCCAGGTCTCCGCGACCGCCGGCGCCCGCCTGAGCCCGGTCGAGACCTTCACTGCGGTCCCGCTCCCGGCTCGCGTGTCCTCGGGCCGTTAGAGCCCGGCGACCGTCGGCGTGCAGTTCCCGCCGCCGTCATTCGTGTCGCACACGTGGATCGCCCCGGTCGCGCTCTGGAGGAGCGAAGCGTTCGGGGTAGGGACGAACGTCCACGTCCCCGTGTGCGCGTAGTTGCCGCTGCCCGCGAGCCTGGCCCCGACCGTGATCGTCAACGTGCGGTTGTCGTTGCTCCACGCCCACGTGGCCGCGAGCCGGAAGTTCCTGTCGATCGTGCCGCCGGTGAGGAAGCCGAGCCGCGGCGAGAGGTCGGTCGCGGAGCAGTTGCCGGTCTGCGTGCTCCCCAGCACGATCCTGTCGCTCTGCCAGCAGATCGAGTTGCCGGCCTGGGGGCCGGTCGCGGTCGCGACCGGCTGGTTGAACGTGATCGTGATCGTGTCGTTGTCGTCGATCCTCGGGTTCCCGGTGTTCCCGAACGAGGCCACGCTCGCGACGAAGCCCATGCGGGCCCCCGCCACCGGGTTGCCCTCCACGCTCGTCCACGCGTGGTAGCTCGTCTGCACGGTGTAGCAGCGCCACATCCCGGGCGGGATCGACACCGCGTGGTGGTAGGAGGTCGACACCGTCGTGGCGAGGGTGAAGTACGAGACCCCCGTGCAGTCGTTGACGAGCGGATTCGGCGCGGGCGCGGAGAGGACCCTGTAGCCGTTGCCGTTCTGGCCTGCCGTCCAGGCCAGGTCGACCCCGAGCCCCGCGGGCGTCGCGGTGAGGTTCCCCGGCGCGTACAGCGACGTGAACGCGAACGTGTTGCCCCCGTTGCGCACGGCGCCGTTGAACGAGGCGAACGTGCTTCGCCCGACTCCCGCGACGGCCACGAGCGCGAGGCTCGCGACGACCAGCGCGGTCTTGCGGGGGAGCAACGTCAACCTCGCGCGGGAAGCGGCTCCTTGCGCGGACGCCAGATCGTCCACAGAGCCAGGCCTCCCAGCCACAGCGCCGCCAAGCTCAGTGCCACCAGGCGTCCCACCGGCGTCAGCAGCCCGCCGACGACGTACCCGAGGTAGGGGACGTGGAACTCGTAGCGCAGGCCCTTGCCTTCGGCCGGGATCCGCCAGTCGTCGGCGACGCCGTTCGAGTCGCCGCGGGTGACCAGGAACGATCCCCGCTTCGTCTCCTCGACCCGCACGATCCGGTGGCTGACGAGCTTGTCCGCCTGTCCCGGCGGGTGG
>DASQEJ010000132.1:0-2802 GCA_035633715.1 Actinomycetota bacterium
CTCGCCCATGGGGCTCCGGCGGAAGGCGGTGAGGTCCTGCACGTCGACCTCGTAGATGCGGCTCCCCGACTTGATCACCCTGTCGTAGACGTATCTCCGTCCGCCGACGACGGAGTCGAACGCCGCTAGGACGAGGTCGAAGTAGTCCTTGTCGAGGTTGTTGAAGCCGGCACGAGCCTCCGAGGCCCAGCCCTCCGCGATCCAGGCTCCGGCGAGGAGCGCCAGGTGGCGATCGCGATCATCGAGCAACCCCGCCTCGACCGAAGGAGCTCGCTGGATCGCCACACGGTCGTCGGAGCGGATCTCGGAGAGCAGCTTCCACAGCAGCATCGGGATCCCTGCGACGCTCGTTAGGCACAGAACCGGGTGGTTGTCCGTGCCGACCAGCTCGAAGCCCTCGACCGTCCGCAGTCTCAGAGTCGGATGATCGCCGCTGTGGAAGAGCTTCGTCGCGCGTACCGGGTCGCCGTTGCGGTCGAGCACCTTCACGTCGACGTCCACTTCGGAGTCCGGCGCCGCGGGAGCGATCGCGGCAATGCGTCGCGTGCCGTCCACCGTGCGCACCAGCGTCTCACCGACGACGCAGTACCGCATCGCCGCCGGCGCGTCGCCGTCGATCGAGCCGAAGTTGCCCTGCCCGTCGATCAACAGGTTGCGCGTCGAGAAGTCCTGGGCCAGGCGCGCCAGCGCGTCGTAGATCGACTGGTCGCCGTGCGGGTGGTACTTCTTCATCACGTCGCCGACGAGGGCCGCGCACTTGCGGAACGGGCGGTCGGGACGAAGGCCGGCCTCGAGGGCCGCGTACAGGATCCGCCGGTGCACCGGCTTCAGCCCGTCGCGCACGTCCGGGAGCGCGCGCGAGACGATGACCGACATCGCGTACTCGAGGAAGGAGTACTGGACCTCCTCCTCGATCGTTATGTCGGAGATCGAGTCGTCGGGCGGCATGGGAAGCGGTGTGTCCGGCATCGTCTCTCTCTTTAGATGTCTAGGAAGCGCACGTCCTTCGCGTTGCGCTGGATGAAGCCCTTGCGGGCCTCGACGTCTTCGCCCATCAGCGTGGAGAACATCTCCTCGGCGAGGGCCGCGTCTTCCATCGTCACGCGCAGCAGCGTCCGGCGCTCGGGGTCGAGGGTCGTCTCCCACAGCTCGGACGGGTTCATCTCGCCGAGGCCCTTGAAGCGCGAGGCCTCGATCTTCGACCCGTTGTTGGCGGCCTTGAACGCCTCGAGCTGCTCGTGGTTCTTGAAGTAGTGGACCTTGCCCTTGTAAGGGACCCGGTAGAGCGGCGGCTGCGCGACGTACACGTAGCCCGCGTCGATCAGGTCGCGCATGTAGCGGAAGAAGAACGTGAGCAGAAGGCTCTTGATGTGCGCGCCGTCGACGTCCGCGTCGGCCATCGACACGATCTTGTGATAGCGGCACTTCGATATGTCGAACTCGTCGCCGATCCCGGTCCCGATCGCGGTGATGATCGCCTGGATCTCCTTGTTCTCGAGGATCTTGGCGAGCCTCGCCCTCTCGACGTTCAGGATCTTGCCGCGCAACGGGAGGATCGCCTGGAACTCGCGCTGGCGCGCCTGCTTCGCGCTGCCGCCCGCGGAGTCGCCCTCGACGATCAGCAGCTCGGCCTCGTCGGGGTTGCGCGTCTGGCAGTCGGCGAGCTTGCCGGGGAGCGTCGAGGACTCGAGCAACGACTTGCGGCGCACGAGGTCGCGGGCCTTACGCGCTTCGAGGCGTGCTCGCTGGGCGCTCACGGCCTTGTTGCAGATCGCACGGGCCTCGGCGGGGTGCTCCTCCATGAACTCGGCGAAGCGCTGGTTCATCGAGGTCTCCACGAACGAACGGATCTCGGTGTTGCCGAGCTTGGTCTTTGTCTGGCCCTCGAACTGCGGGTCGCGCAGCTTGACCGAGATGATCGCGGTGAGGCCTTCACGGCAGTCCTCGCCGGTGAACGCGTCGTCTTTCTCCTTGAGGATGTTCTTGTCGCGCGCGTACTTCGAGATCACGCGCGTTAGCGCTCGGCGGACGCCCTCTTCGTGCATGCCGCCTTCGTGTGTGTTGATGTTGTTCGCGAACGTGAACACGGACTCGTTGAACGACGTCGTCCACTGCATCGCGACCTCGACCTCGTGGCCCTCGGCCTTCGCGTCGAAGTACACCGGCCGCTTGTTGATCGCGTCGCGCGACGAGTTCAGGTGCTTGACGAAGTCGACGATCCCGCCGGTGTATCGGAACGTCTCCTCGACGGCCGGCTCGACGCGGCGGTCGATCAGCCGGATCTCGAGGGCCCGGTTCAAGAAAGCCATCTCGCGCAGTCGCTGGGCGAGGGTCTCGAGCTTGAACTCGCGCTCCTCGGTGAAGATCAGGGGGTCGGGCCAGAACGCGACCGTGGTGCCGGTGCGCTTCGCAGGCTTGACCGTCTTCAGCGGCGCGAGCGGCGTTCCGCGCTCGAACTCCTGGCTGTGCAGCGAGCCGTCCCGGACGATCTCGAGCTCGAGACGCTCGGAGAGCGCGTTGACGACCGAGACGCCGACGCCGTGGAGGCCGCCCGAGACCTGGTAGCCCTTGCCCTCGAACTTCCCGCCCGCGTGCAGCGTCGTCAGGACGACGGTGGCGGCCGGCTGCTTCTTTCGCCCGTCCGTCTCGATCGGGTCCACGGGGATCCCACGGCCGTTGTCGGAGACCCGGCACCCGCCGTCGGCGAGGAGCTCGACGATGATCCGGTCGCAGTACCCGGCCATGGCCTCGTCCACTGCGTTGTCGACGACCTCGTAGACGAGGTGGTGGAGACCCCGGATC
>DASQEJ010000133.1:0-4871 GCA_035633715.1 Actinomycetota bacterium
GTTCAGGGAGCGCTTCCTCTTGGGCGACTTCTTCTCCAGCATGTGGTTCATGAACGCACGGCGGCGGCGGATCTTGCCCGTCGACGTGACCTTGAAGCGCTTGGCCGCGCCGCGGTGCGTCTTCATCTTCGGCATTGCTCAGCCTCCCTCGGCTCTCGTCACCTTGCGGGGCGGGACCTTCGCGGGAGGCGGCGGCGCAGGCACTTCCTCGACCGGCGTCGCCGTCGTCTCCTCGCGAGGTGGTCTGGGCTTGGTCGCCACGGGCGACCTCGCCGTCACCGCCTCCTTGAACGGGTTCAGGACCATCGTCATGTTCCGCCCGTCGACCCGCGGCGGCGTGTCGACCTTGGCTATGTCCGCCACGTCGGCGGCGAGCTGGTCGAGCAACCGGCGCCCGAGCTCCTGGTGGGCCATCTCGCGCCCCCGGAACATGATCGTGATCTTGACCTTCGATCCCTGTCGCAGGAACCGGATCACGTGCCCCCGTTTGGTCGCATAGTCGTGGCGGTCGATCTTCGGCCGCATCTTCATCTCTTTGACGACGACCTGCGACTGCTTCTTTCTCGCTTCCTTCTGCCGCTGATCCTGCTCGTACTTGAACTTGCCGTAATCCATGATGCGGCAGACGGGGGGGTCCGCTTGGCCCGCCACCTCGACTAGGTCGAGGTCCTGCGAGGCGGCCATGTCGAGCGCATCCTTGATCTCCAGGATCCCAATCTGGCTCCCGTCGGCCCCGACGACTCTCACGCGGGGGACCCGGATGCGGTCGTTGATCCTCAGATCCGTTGCGATCCTGCTCTCCTTTCGACGGCTACATGAAAAAAGCCGGAGACGCCAAGAACGACGTCACCGGCCCGGGCCCCGGACGCGCCGGAGCCGAATGCCTTTTCGGCGACTGACCCCCGCGACCCACGGGCCGGGAGGTGAGGAGCGGTGGGGCTGCCCCTTCTTGGCGAAGCTAGCCCGTGGAGTATAACGAACGCACATGCGTGACCACCAGGACGAACGCGACGAGGAGCACCAAGGCGAGCGCCCGCGGCCGAAGGTCGTGGACAAGCGCATCTCTGCACGCGCGGCGGACGCTGCCCCGGCCTCGCGGCCGAACGATCCCGCCCCGGCGCCGGCGGGAGCGCCCGAAGCGACGGCCGACGTGACCGTGGGGACCGTTCCCGAAGCCCCGCAGGAGGCTCCCCCGCCCGGACCCGGTGAGCGCGTGTGGACCCCGGAGGAGGAGGCCGAGGCCCGCAAGATGGCCGAGGAGATCGCCCGGACGCCGAGCATCGACTGGGTCGTCAACACCGCGGCCACGCTCGCGAACGTCGCGGGGACGAAGCTCGACCTCGGCGTGGCGCCCGACGCGCAGCTCGCGATCGACGCCCTGGCGGGGATCGTCAATGCGGTGGGGCCGAGGCTCCAGGGGGCCGAGAGGCCGCTGCGGCAGCTGCTGGCGGATCTGCAGCTCGCGTACGCGCAGAGGATGGCCGGGCCGGGCCCGCAACGGCCCTAGGGCCCGCGAGCACACAGCGTCAGACGTATCGCTGCCCGGCCCCGTTCCTGCGGGCCGAGCCGGCCTCAGGGGACGATCTTGGTTATCGGGATCTCGACTATGTCCTCGGCCCCCAGCGACTTGAGCTCGGGGATCAGCACGTTGATCGTCTCCTTCGGAACGACGGTCTCCACCGCGTAGAAGCCGGACTCGGCCAGCTCCGAGACCGTCGGAGCCCGCATCGCGGGCAGCATGTCCACGACCGCGTCGAGCTGGTCGCGGCCCACGTTCAGCTTCACCAGCACGCGGCCGCGCGCGTCGATCGCCCCGCGCAGCAGGATCGTCAGCTCGTCGATCGCCTTGCGCTTGGCCGGGTCGTCGTACGCGGTCCGGTTCGCGATCAGGTGCGTCCGCGACTCCAGCAGGACATCGACGATCTCCATCCCGTTGCGGCGCAGGGTGGAGCCGGTCTCGGTGAGGTCGACGATCGCGTCGACGATCTCGGGGACCTTCGCCTCGGTCGCCCCGTACGACAGGTAGATCTTCACCGGGATGCCGAGGCGCTCGAAGTACGCGCGCGTGAGGTTCGGGAGCTCGGTCGAGATCTTGGAGCCGGGCGGCAGGTCCTCGGGCCGTGCGATCCCCGCGTCGCGGGGGACGGCCAGCACGATCTTCACCGGACGGTCCGTCTGCTTCGAGTACTCGAGAGCGGTGACCTTGACTACGTCGGCGCCGGTCTCCGCGATCCAGTCCTCGCCCGTGACGCCGACGTCGAAGAGGCCCTCCTCGACGTACGTCGGGATCTCCTGCGGACGCAGGATCGCGACAGACGCGATGCGCGGGTCGTCGACCGTCCCGCGGTAGTCGCGGTCGCCGCCGCGCCGGACCTTGAGGTCGGCGTCCTCGAACAGCTCGAAGGTGGCGCGCTCGAGCGAACCCTTGGGGAGGACGAGCTTCAGCACCTACAGGACCTGCGGCGGCTTGGGCAGCGACTGGAGCAGGCTCGCCATCTCGATCGCCGCGAGCGCGGCCTCGAATCCCTTGTTGCCCATCTTCCCGCCGGCGCGGTCCGCGGCCTGCTCGGCGGTCTCCGTGGTCAGGACGCCGAACGTGACGGGCACGCCCGTCTCCTGCGCGGCCGCGGAGATGCCTTGCGCGGCTCCCCCCGCGACGAAGTCGAAGTGCGCCGTCTCGCCCTTGATCACGACACCGAGACAGACGACCGCGTCGACGTCGCCCGACGCGGCGAAGCGACGCGCGGCGACCGGGATCTCGAACGCGCCCGGGACCCACGCGAGCGAGATCGCGTCGTCGGCTACGCCGTGGCGCCGCAGACAGTCGACCGCGCCGTCGACGAGGCTGCGAACGATCGTCTCGTTGAAGCGGCTCGCGACCAGCGCGACCCGCAGGTGCTTGCCGTCGAACGTGCCCTCGTAGGTGCGCATCGTCATGCCTCGCTTTCCGTCGGCTCGATCGTCTCGGCGAGCGCGTCGAGCAGGTGGCCGAGCTTCTCGCGCTTCGTCTGGAGGTAACGCAGGTTCTCGGGGTTGGGGCTGCTCTCGAGGGCCACGCGGTCGACGATCTGGAGGCCGTAGCCCTCCAGCCCCGCCCGCTTCGTCGGGTTGTTCGTCAGCAGGCGCATCGTCGAGACCCCGAGGTCCACGAGGATCTGCGCGCCGACGCCGTAGTCGCGTGAGTCGGGCGAGAAGCCGAGCTCGACGTTCGCCTCGACCGTGTCGAGGCCCCCGTCCTGCAGCGCGTACGCCTCGAGCTTGTGGCGCAGCCCGATGCCGCGGCCCTCGTGCCCGCGTATGTAGACGACGACTCCGCGGCCCTCCTCCTCGATCTTGCGCATCGCGTCGTTCAGCTGGGTCCCGCAGTCGCAGCGGATGCTGCCGAGGACGTCGCCGGTGAAGCACTCGGAGTGGACGCGCACGAGGACGTCGCCGCCGCTACGCGGGTCGCCCTTGACGAGCGCGACGTGCGTGCGGCCGTCGTGCGACTCGTAGCCGATCGCGCTCCACGTCCCGAACGCCGTGGGGATGCGCGCCTCGACGACGCGCTGGACGAGCTTCTCGTTCCGCCTGCGGTACTTGATGATGTCGGCGATCGAGACCATCTTCAGGTCGTGTCGCTCGGCGAACGCCTCGAGGTCGGGCAGCCGGGCCATCGTCCCGTCCTCGTTGACGACCTCGCAGAGGACTCCCGCGGGATAGAGGCCCGCGAGCCGGGCAAGGTCGACCGAGGCCTCGGTGTGGCCGGCGCGGCGCAGGACGCCTCCCGGCGTGTACCGCAGCGGGAAGATGTGGCCGGGCCGCGCTAGGTCCCCCGCCTTCTTCGACCCGTCGATGAGCGTGCGGATCGTGGCAGCGCGGTCGGCGGCCGAGATCCCGGTCGTCGTGCCCTCGCGAGCGTCGACGCTGATCGTGAACGCGGTGCCCATCGCCTCGGAGTTCTCCGGCGACATCAGCGGCAGGTTCAGCTCCTCGAGGCGGTCGCCCTCCATCGGGACGCAGATGATCCCGGAGCAGTAGCGCACCATGAACGAGACGTGCTCGGGCGTGGCCTTCTCCGCGGCGAAGATCAGGTCGCCCTCGTTCTCGCGGTCCTCGTCGTCGACGACGATCACCATCTTGCCGGCGCGGATGTCCTCGACCGCTTCCTCTACGCGTGCGAATGGCACTGTGTCTACCGCCTCTCCATGAGCCTCTCGACGTACTTCGCGAGCACGTCGACCTCTACGTTGACCTTCGATCCGACCTTCAGGGCGCCGATCGTCGTCTCCGCCAGCGTGTGCGGGATGATCGCCACCTGGAACGACGTACGGCCGACCTCGACGATCGTCAGCGACACGCCGTCCAGAGCGACCGAGCCCTTCCCCACGAGATAACGAAGGACCTCGTCCGGCGCTTCCAGCCACAGCCGGCGTGATCCGTCGCCGTCCTCCGTCCGGATCACGCGCGCGATCCCGTCGACGTGACCCTGCACGAGATGTCCGCCGAGCCGGTCGCTGAGACGAGCGGGTAGCTCGAGGTTCACGACCGCGCCCTTCCGGAGCTCCTCGAACGTCGACCGTGCGAGGGTTTCGCCCATCACCTCGGCGCGGAAGCGGCGGCGCGACGTGTCGACCGCCGTTAGACAGACGCCGTTGACCGCGACCGAGTCCCCCTTGTGGAGCTCCTTCGCGATGTCGGGGGCCGCGATCTCGAGAGCGAGCAGCCCGCCCCTCGCCCGAGCGGCGGCGACCTTGCCGAGGTGGGTGACGATGCCGGTGAACATCAGCGAGCCCTCCCGAGGGTGACGAGGAGGTCTTCGCCCGCGCGCGCGGTCTCCTCGATCTCGAACCGCAGCGCGTCCGCCATCGAGACGACGCCCAGGTCGGCTA
>DASQEJ010000134.1:0-5825 GCA_035633715.1 Actinomycetota bacterium
CTGCTCGTCCTTGCGCGTGAAGACGGCGCGGACGGACTCCGGCGAGGCGAGCGCGGCTATGTCCTCGCCGGGCGCTCCTTCGACGATGGCGGTCCTGAGCTGGTCGATAGTTCCGGGCACGGTGCCTCCTGCGGTTGTTTCGAGGGGGAGGAGGCAGCTTAAAGGAACTAGACCGCCCGGTCGGGTTGCGCCCACCGAATCTCCACTCCGCTCTCACCGAACGCCGAAACCTCGCCGCTAGCGTCTCGTCGAGGAGCTTCGAAAGGTCTTCCGGGTGGTCCGGCTGTGGCTCGGCGCCGCACTCGTCGCGGCGTGGGTTGCGACCTGGTTCCTCGTCCTCGCTCGGGACGGCGCTTTCTTCTGGATCGCTTTCGTCGTCGCGTGGTCCGTGACGCCCTTGCTGTTGTGGGGTCTCCCACTGCTGGTGTCCGGCCTGGCTCCGCGGCCCGATCCAGACGCGCCCCTCGGCGCAGCGCGGTTGCTTCTGAAAGTCTCGTGCTACGTCGTCGCCGGGGCGCACGCCGCCTGCTCTCTCGTGTTCGTCTCCGACCTCGGAGCCGGAACCGGGGTGGAATACGTCGTGGTGGGCTTCGTCGGGACGGCCGCCGTGGCCTTCCTCTCGGGTAGGAGGGTGGGGCGCTGACCCCGCCGAGGAACGGCTGATCCACAACCGCGCCCCCCGGTACCATGGGCCCCATGAGCGAGGGACTCAGCTTCCGCCTCTCAGAGGAGCAGGAGGCTTTCCGCCAGTCCGTGCGTGAGCTCGTCGAGGACAAGATCCGGCCCCGCGCGGCCGAGATCGACGCCACCGACGAGTTCCCGTGGGACATCGACGAGCTGATGGTGAAAAACGGCTTCACCGGCGTCTCCTATCCCGAGGAGTACGGCGGCGCCGGGGGCGGCGCGGTCGAGCTGTGCCTGCTCGTCGAGGAGGTCTCCCGGGCCTCGGGCGGCGTCGCACTGATCACCGCCGTCAACAAGCTCGGTGCCATCCCCGTCCTTCTCGCGGGCACCGACGAGCAGAAGAAGAAGGTCTGCACCGGGATCACGAACGGCGAGCACCGCATGTCGTACTGCCTCACCGAGCCCAACTCCGGCTCGGACGCCGCGGGGATGAAGAGCCGGGCCGTGCGCGACGGCGACGACTGGGTCCTGAACGGTTCGAAGCGGTTCATCACGGGGGCCGGCACGTCCGACCTCTACACGTACTTCGCGGTCACGAACCCCGACGCGCCCAAGGGCAAGAACATCACCTGCTTTCTCGTCAGCAAGGACATGGAGGGCTTCTCGATCGGGCGCAAGGAAGACAAGATGGGGATCAAGGGCTCGCCGACCGCCGAGGTGATCCTCGACAACTGCAGGGTCCCCGCGGAGAACGTCGTCGGCGAGGTGGACAAGGGCTTCCAGATCGCGCTCCGCACCCTCGACTTCTCGCGGCCGACGGTGGCGGCGCAGGCCCTCGGCATCGCGCAGGGGGCGTTCGACTTCGCCGTCGACTACTGCAACGAGCGCCAGCAGTTCGGCAAGCCGATCGCCGCGTTCCAGGGGATGCAGTTCATGTTCGCCGACATGGCGATGGCGATCGAGACCGCGCGCTTCGCCGTCTACCGGGCCGCGGTTGCCGTCGACGAGGGCGCGCCGGACGTCTCCTACTGGGCCGCGATCGCGAAGTGCTACGCGTCGGACGTCGCGATGCGCGTGACGACCGACTGCGTCCAGGCCCTCGGCGGCTACGGCTACATCAAGGAGTACCCGGTCGAGCGCATGATGCGCGACGCGAAGATCACGCAGATCTACGAGGGCACCAACCAGATCCAGCGCGTCGTGATCGCGCGCAGCATCTTCGGCAGGCGATAGCCGTGCCGCCGTCGTCCGGAGCCGTCCAGTCCCGCCCCCGGACGACGTCGGGAGGGACGCCGCCGCCGGTCGGCCACGACGAGGACGGCGGAGGCGGAGGGTCCGGTTGGGTGCGGCTGCTGCGGGCGCCGAACGACATCGACGCGCACCTGCTCGTCGGCCGTCTCGGCGAGTCCGGCGTCGAGGCCCGGATCGTGCGCGAGAGGGGGGCGCCGAGCACGTGGCTGTACGGCGCGTCGAAGCCGTGGGCGCCGGTCGTCGTGATGGTGCGTCAGCGCCAGCTCGAAGACGCGCGGCTGGTGCTCGCCGAGGTCTCGTTCGAGGGTCCCGACCACGTGCGCGAGGACGTCGCCGCGGTCGACCCCGACTGGCGCGTGCCCGTGGTGTGGTGGGCGACGGCGCTCGCGCTCGGCGTGCTGGTGACCGGCGCCGCGCTGGCGCAGGTGGCGGAGGCGACGTTCGCCAGCTGCCGCGTCCCGATCGTGTGTGACGACTAGACAAACGTTCCCAAGGAGGGTCTTCGCCAAGTGAGCGACTACAGGATCGAGCACGACACGATGGGCGAGGTCCGCGTACCCGCCGGAGCGCTCTACGGAGCGCAGACGCAGCGGGCGCGCGAGAACTTCCCGATCTCCGGCTTCGCGCCGCAGCCCGACTACGTGTGGGGCATGGTCATGATCAAGAAGGCGGCCGCGCTCGCGAACATGGACACCGGCCGCCTCGACAAGGAGATCGGCGAGGCCATCGTCGCCGCCGCGGACGAGGCGCTGTCGGGCAAGCTCGCCGAGCACTTCGTGATCGATCCGTGGCAGGCGGGGGCCGGGACCTCCCACAACATGAACGCGAACGAGGTGCTCGCCAGCCGCGCCTCGCAGATCTTGGGCGAGGAGCATCGAGTCCACCCGAACGACCACGTGAACCTCGCGCAGTCCAGCAACGACACGAACCCCACGGCGGTGCGGCTCGCGACGCTGCGGGTTCTCCCGAAGCTGATCGTCGCGCTCGAGGGCCTGCACCGCAGCCTCGACTCAAAGGCCCGCGAGTTCGACGGCATCGTCAAGATCGCCCGCACGCACCTCCAGGACGCGGTCCCGATCCGCATGGGCCAGGAGTTCTCGGGCTACGCAGCCGCGATCGAGAAGGCGATCGAGCGCATCCGCGACGCGGGCAGGTCGCTCGAGGAGATGAACCTCGGCGGGACGGCCGCCGGCACCGGGATCAACGCCGAGACGCAGTACATCGAGGGCGTCATCCAGCACCTACGTGACCTCACCGGGTTCGACCTCCGCAACGGCGAGAACTTCTTCCGCCTGACGCAATCGGGCGGCGACATGGCCCACTTCTCGAGCGCGGTGCGCAACGCGGCGGTCGAGATCTCGCGGATCGCGTCGGACTTCCGGCTGCTCGCTTCCGGCCCCCGCAGCGCGATCGCCGAGATCATCCTGCCGCCGGTGCAACCGGGCTCCTCGATCATGCCGGGGAAGGTCAACCCGTCGATGGCCGAGATGATGAACATGGTGTGCTTCCAGGTCATCGGGTGCGACGAGGTGTGCTCGCTGGCGGCTCACGGAGGCCAGCTCGACCTGAACGTCTTCTGGCCGTTGTTCGGCTTCAACCTCCCGTTCTCGATGACGATCCTCGCCAACGGCGTCACCGCCTTCACCGAGCGTCTCGTCGACGGCATCAAGGTCGACGAGGACCGCTGCCGCGAGCTGATGGAGCAGTCGCTGATGCTGTGCACGGCGCTCACCGACTACATCGGCTACGAGGCGGCGGCCGGGCTCGCCAAGGAGGCATACGCGGAGCGCAAGACGATCCGTCAGGTCGCGCTCGAGCACGAGGTCATGTCCCCCGAGGACCTCGACAAGGTGCTCGACGGGATGCCGATGACCGAGCCGGGCGTGCCGGGGAAGAGCTAGACGGAATCTTCGCAACTTCATCGCAGGGCATACGCGTCCAGGCGCGCGCCCCGCTCGATAATCGAGACCGCATGGGACTTCTCTTCTGGAAGAAGGAGCCGGATCCGTTCGCGCCCGACGCGATGGATCGGACGACGCGCGGCCGGCTGCGCAAGCGACGCCGGCGCCGCTGGCAGATCGCCGGCATCGTCGTCTCGTTGCTGCTCCTGGCCGGGACCGGGAGCCTCAAATACCTCTACGACCACCTCGAGGACATCGTCCAGGAGCCCATCGCGCCCGTCGAGGCCGAGAAAGACGAGATGGACCCGTTCAACGCGCTGTTGGTCGGGTCGGACTCGCGCGAGGGGCTGACCGAGGAGGAGCAGCTCGCGTTCGGCGCCGAGGAGGTCGGGGGCCAGCGCGCCGACACGATCATCCTGGCGCACGTCGACCCGGCCAACAACCGCGTGACGATGATCCAGTTCCCGCGCGACCTGTACGTCCCGATCGACGGCGGCTACTCCAACAAGGTCAACACCGCGCTGATGGAGGGGCCGTCGCCGCTCGTGCGGACGATCGAGGACCTCACCGGCATCGAGATCAACCACTACGCGCAGGTCAACATCGCCGGCTTCCGCGACATCGTCGACGCGATCGGCGGCGTCGAGATCTGCATCCCCGACCCCATCCCGTTCGACCCCAAGACCGGGATCGAGGTCCCCGAGGAGGAGACCGGGATGGTGAAGTTCGACGGCGAGCGCGCGCTGCGGTTCGTCCGCTCGCGCAACTACGCGACCGGTGACTTCGAGCGCATCGCGAACCAGCAGAAGTTCATGTCGGCCGCGCTCAACAAGGTGACTTCGACGTCGACGTTCTTCCGCCCGAACAGGCTCATCGGGCTCTACAAGGCCGTCGGCGACAACCTCGTGATCGACGAGGGCACGAAGCTCTCGCGCCTCGTGAACATCGCGCGGCGTCTCAGGTCGTTCGACCCCGAGACGTACGAGGCCTACATCGTCCCGAACCTCGGCACCGCGACGAACGAGGCCGGCTCGGTCGTGCTGCCCGACGAGGAGGCCATGGACGTGCTGTTCGACGCCGTCGCGGCCAACGAGTCGCCCGCCGAAGCCGACGGCGTCCCCGACGTCGACCCCGCGTCGATAAAGGTCGGGGTCTACAACGGGAGCGGGATCGAGGGGGCCGCGGACTCCGCCGCGGTCGAGCTCGACGCCGCGACGACTTTCGGCGAGAGCGGCATCCAGATCGTCGAGATCGGCAACGCCCCGCGCGCCGACTTCAAGAAGACCGTCGTGCGCTACGACGAGAGCAAGGTGGGATCGCAGGAGCGCGCCGAGCTGATCGCCGCGGCCCTACCCGGCGCGCGGGTCCAGGAGCGCCGGGTCCCCGACGGCGTCGATGTGATGGTGATCGTGGGGGCCGAGTTCGAGACGCAGAGGCTCGTGCGCATCCAGCCGATCGAGCTCCCGGCCCCCTCGGACCCGCCGCCGGAGTGCTCGCGCTAAAGGCTCAAGCCTCGCAGTCGACCTCTTCCTCCGCTCCGCACTCGTCGTGGTCGACGTCGGTGACGGGGTCGTCCATCGCGTTGTCCTCGCCTCCGTCCGCGTAGTCCGAG
Organism: Actinomycetota bacterium; assembly: GCA_035633715.1. GTDB lineage: Bacteria > Actinomycetota > CADDZG01 > CADDZG01 > WHSQ01 > JALZEG01. Next base: position 5,389 of record DASQEJ010000134.1, read on the forward strand.
CCGAGGTCGCCGATCAGGAAGTCGTCGCCGCCGTTCCCGCGGAGCGTGTCGGCCCCCCGGCCGCTGCGCACGTCGTCGGCGGCGCCCTCGTAGGGCGCGGGGTCGGTGTCGCTGATCCAGTCTCCCCACAGCTCGTCGTCGCCCCTCCCGCCGCGGATCGCATCCGTGCCGGCGTTCGCGGCGAAGTACGCGTGGTCGCCGTGGACGAGGTCGTCCCCGTCTCCGCCGAGCAGCACGTCGTCGCCCGCCGCGTCCTCGCCCCCGTCCCCGTAGATCACGTCGTCACCCTTCAGACCCGAGATCCGGTCGTTGCCGTACGCGTGGACGTACGGGCCCTCGCCCTCCAGGTGGTCGTCCCCGCCCCAGCCGGTGATGCGGTCGGAGCCGCCGTCGCCCTCGATCAGGTTCGGCCCGTCGTCGCCGGTCAACCGGTCGTC
>DASQEJ010000135.1:0-4193 GCA_035633715.1 Actinomycetota bacterium
TGATCGCGCTGTTGCTGGACGAGCGCGGGCTGCGGCACTCGGTGGCCGCCAAGCCGAAGATGAAGTGCTGACCTCTCTTCGAGAGGCGCCGGCCTAGAGCGCGAGCAGGATCGCCGCGTATGCGACGACCCCGCCGGCGAACGCAGGGAACCTGCTCTCGGACTCCGACGGGAGCTCCTCCTTGAAGACGTTCAGCACCACGCCGCCGGCGATGAAGGCGACGACGTAAGCGAGCCGGACCTCGGCCACCTCGCCGGCGGCGCCCGCACCTGCCCCGGCAAGGATGGCGACGACGAGGATCCACCGGCCGACCCTGCGGTACCGCTCCTTGTGGTGCTCGCTCAACGCGAAGTCGTTGACCAGGAAGTGGACGCCGATCGCTACGACGAACACGGCAAGGGCGGACACTCCCTCCTCGTTCCGTTCGTGGAGCAGGTATCCGACCACCGCGTTGTAGACGCCGTACGAAGCGACGCTCGCCCAGAAGACCCGCGCGGAGCTCGGTCGTTCGCCTCTCATTTCGCCGCGCGAGCGGCGCGACGCGTTCTCGACCCAGTAGAAGACGACGAGCCCCGCCAACCCGGCAAGCCACACGGAATGCTCGGCGAAAGCCGTCGTTTCCGAGACCGTGCGAGCGCCGTCCGCCATCTCGGGGAGGAGGTGGACGAACACGTACGCGACCGAGACCCCGCCCGCGAACGACAGCCACGAGCTGCGGGGGACGTAGGTGACGAACCTCAGGTGGGATCCGACGACGTGCAGGGCCGCAAGGACGATCGCGCCCACGACGACTTCGACGGCCACCCCGTCAGTATGGGCGCCGCAGGAGACACACGGTCGCCCTAGCCGTTTCGCAGCCTTCGCACGAGGGCCCTCGCGCCGACCGCGGCCGCGGCGTCGCCTCGACTGGGGTGCTCAGGTCCATCGAGCGAAGCTCCGGATCCTCGGGCCTACCGGCCACCGTCGTCGTCCGTCCCCCACGCCACGGGCTGGAGCTCCGGGCGCTTCGCGAAGCGGCCGTCGCCGGACGACCGGCCGGTGAGCCTGCGGTGGATCCACGGCAGCAGGAACGCTCGCGCCCATCGCAGGTCGTCCTGGATCCTCCGGCGCCGTGCCTCGGCCGTCCCGGTGGGGAGCTCACCGGCCGCTTCGGCGATCTTCAACGTCCGCGCGGTCGCGAGCGCAAGGCCACGGTGGCCCTCGGGGCTCAGGTGCAACCGGTCTGCGCACCACATCTTCGGGTGCGCGAGCACGGGGAAGTCCTCCGCCTCGACGACGAGCGCGCCCCTGCGTTCCGCGGCGGCCCGGATGCCGGCGTTGAACTGCTGGAGGCGGTCGCGCACGAAGCGCGCACCCGGGACGAGCCCAGAGGGGTCGGGATACGTGGCGGTCACGACGGTGGCGCCGGCGGCGCGCAACGCTCGCAGCATCTCGTCGAGGTGGCCCAGCGACACGTCGAGGTCGAAGCGCGACCTGAGGACGTCGTTGATGCCGGCGACGACGGTCACGAGGTCGGGCTCGAACGCGAGAGCGGGAGCGAGCTGCTGCTCGTGCACCTCGGCGATCCGGCGTCCTCGCACGGCGAGGTTCGCGTAGAGGAGGTCCGGGTTCGTCTCGGCGAGGATGGCCGCGAGCCGGTCCGCCCATCCGCGTTCCGAGCCGTCCGGATGCGGGTCGTCGCCGACGCCCTCGGTCCCGCTGTCGCCGAGAGCGACGTACCGGCTGAACGGCGGGGCCGCGTCCCGTTCCGTCATCGCCTCGCCCACCCGGGCTCGGGCATCGTCGCCCTCCTGCAAAACCGACCTCCCATACGCTGCCGTATGGCGATGACCGTACGTTACCGTATGCTCGTGCGCAAGCCGAACCGAACCCCCCTCACGCCCGACGACTGGGCCCAGGCAGCTCTTGACGCGATCGCGCGCGGCGGCATCGAGGCCGTCGCGGTCGAGACGATCGCCGCCGCGCTCGGCGCGACGAAGGGCAGCTTCTACTGGCACTTCGAGAGCCGCGACGCCCTCATCGAGGCGGCGCTGGCGCGATGGGAGCACCGTCGCACCGACGCCGTACTCGAGAAGCTCGAGCGCGAGCCCGACCCCGCCGTGCGTCTGCGCAAGGCGATGGAGCTGGGGATCGAGCAGGGGCCGTCGAGCCGCGCCGAGATCGCGCTGCTCTCGAACCCCTCGCATCCCAGCGCACGCCGGGCGGTCCGGCGGGTGGCGAAGCGGCGGCTCTCCTGGTTCCGCGAGCAGCTCGAGGCGCTCGGCCTCGACGAGCGCGACGCAGGCGACCGCGCCGTGTTGTTCTGCCACATCTACGTCGGCAACATGCAGATGGCGCACCTCGCGCCGCGCCTGAGGACCCCGGCCGAGAGGAAGCGCCAGATCGACCTGATGTTCGACTTCCTGGTGGCCGCCGCGCCGAAGCGAGCGGCGGCGGAGGTCCGGCGGCCGGTCTAGTGTGGTCGCCGGTGAGCCGGGAAGCCTGGTCGGCGTCGACCCGACGCGACCATCAGGAGGCTCAGTGACCGATCCGTCCCCGCCCCTCGCGGACTCGTGGCTGGCGAGCGACCGCGCCGTGCCCCGCCGCCTCGCACGCCCTCTCCGCATGTTCCTCGGGACCGAGGTCGCCGGCGGGCTCGTGCTGCTCGCGGCGACCATCGTCGCTCTCGCGTGGGCGAACTCGCCGTTCCACGAGAGCTACGAGGCCCTGTGGCACACGGAGATCCGCATCGCAATCGGCGGGTTCGAGATCGCGGAGGACCTGCGCCACTGGGTCAACGACGGCCTCATGGCGCTGTTCTTCTTCGTCGTCGGACTCGAGATCAAGCGCGAGCTCGTCGGGGGCGAGCTGAGCGACCGGCGCAACGCCGCCCTTCCCGCGATCGCCGCGCTCGGCGGCATGGTCGTGCCGGCGCTCCTCTACGCGCTCGTCAACGCGGGGGGCGGCGCGAGCAGCGGGTGGGGCATCCCCATGGCGACCGACATCGCTTTCGCGGTCGGGGTCCTCGCCGTGCTGGGGCGGCGCGTGCCCACCGGGCTAAAGGTCTTCCTATTGAGCCTCGCGATCGTCGACGACATCGGAGCGATCCTCGTGATCGCGGTCTTCTACTCGGGCGGACTCGACGCGGCGTGGCTGGCGCTGGCGGCCGGACTCGTCGCCGTCGTCGTCGCGCTGCGGCGGGCAAAGGTCCGGTGGGTGCCGCTGTACGCCGTGGTCGGCGCCGGGCTGTGGCTGGCCACCTTCGAGTCCGGGGTCCACGCGACGATCGCCGGCGTCGTCCTCGGGCTGTTGACGCCGGCTCGTCCGACCGATCCCGGAGGCTTCGGCGACATCGTCGACGAGGCGGCGAAGCTCCCCGCCGAGCCCGACGCGGAATCGCTACGTGTGCTCAGGCTGCAGAGCAACGAGGTGGTCTCGGTGGCCGAAAGGCTCGAGCACCTCTTGCATCCGTGGACGAGCTTCGTGGTCATCCCGCTGTTCGCCCTCGCGAACGCGGGGCTGAGGATCGACCCGTCGACGCTCGGGAGCGCGTTGACGTCCCGCGTGTCCATCGGGATCGTCCTCGGTCTCGTCGTCGGCAAGCTCGCCGGCATCTCCGCGGCGTCGTTCCTCGCGGTGCGAGCCGGGTGGGGGCGGCTTCCGGCCGGGGTTGGATGGAGCCACATCATGGGAGCGGCGGCCGTAGCCGGCATCGGGTTCACGGTCTCGCTGTTCATCGCGAACCTCGCGTTCGACGACCCGGTCGTGGCCGAGAACGCCAAGCTCGGAGTGTTCCTGGCATCGCTGGTCGCGGGGGGGCTCGGCGCGGCCCTCCTCGCCCGCGGTGCGCAGGCGCCCCCGGGCTTCGACGACGCGTCAGGTGACGGCTAGGCCCACGAGCCACGTCGCGATCATCAGCACGCCCGCGGTGAGCTCCGCGAGGATCCCCACGCCGACCGCCTTCAGCACCTGGACCGTCGAACGTCTCGCCTCGGCCCCCGGCCCCAGCCTCCGCACCTCGGCGAGGTAGACCCCGAGCACGCCACCGACGAGCAGTCCCACGACCGGGATGACGAAGAAGCCGACGACGGCGCCGGCCGCACCGGCGAGAAGCGTCGACCGCGGCAGGTCGCCCGACAGGCGCCGGCCCGGCAGGACGTACTTCGCCACCGCTCCGGCCACGAAGAGCGCGGCCATCACGCCCACGACGGCCC
>DASQEJ010000136.1:0-2835 GCA_035633715.1 Actinomycetota bacterium
CGCTACAAGGAGGGCTACTTCCCGGTCCCGCCGATGGACCACTACCAGGACCTGCGTTCCGAGATGGTGCTGACGTTGCGGGACCTCGGCATCCCCGTCGAGGTGCACCACCACGAGGTCGGCACCGCGGGGCAGTCCGAGATCGACATGGGCTTCGGCTCGCTTCTCGAGATGGCCGACCGGCTGATGCTCTACAAGTACGTCGTCAAGAACGTCGCCCTGAAGCACGGCAAGACCGTCACGTTCATGCCGAAGCCGATCTTCCAGGACAACGGGTCGGGCATGCACGTACACCAGTCGCTGTGGAAGGACGACGAGTCGCTGATGTGGGACGAGCTCGGCTACGCGCAGCTCTCCGACACCGCGCGCTGGTACATCGGCGGGCTGCTCGAGCACGCGCCGGCGCTGCTCGCGCTGTGCGCGCCGACGACGAACTCGTTCAAGCGGCTCGTGCCGGGCTACGAGGCGCCGGTGAACCTCGTGTACTCGCAGAGGAATCGGTCGGCCGCCGTCCGCATCCCGCTGTACTCGAAGTCGCCGAAGTCCAAGAGGATCGAGTTCCGCTGCCCGGACGCGGCGTGCAACCCGTACCTCGCGTTCCCGGCGCTGCTGATGGCCGGGCTCGACGGGATCAAGAACAAGACCGAGCCGCCCGAGCCGATGGACAAGGACCTGTACGAGCTGCCGCCGGAGGAGCTGGCGAACGTCCCGCAGGTCCCGGGATCGCTGGACGCGGCCCTCGACGCGCTCGAGGCCGACCACGACTTCCTGCTGCAAGGCGGCGTGTTCACGCAAGACGTGATCGACCACTGGATCGACTACAAGAGGGTGCACGAGGTAGACGAGCTGCGCCTGAGGCCCCACCCGTGGGAGTTCTACCTGTACTACGACATCTAGACCCAGCGGTGCGCAGAGGCCCCCGAAACCGGGGGCCTCTCCCGCGCCCGGGGTTCACCGCGCGCTGAGTTACGGATTCCGCAACGGAGAGCGCGGAGAGGACCGCCCCCGGACTAGTGGGTATCTTCTCCGTGTGACCGAACGCGACGACCTGCTGGCCCGGATCGCCGAGCTGCACCACGAGCTGCCGAAGCTATTCGCGTGGGAGTTGTACGAGCTTCCCGACGACGTCCGGGCCTACTACATTTCCGACCGCCCACACCCGGACGCGACTGCACACGGCTACCACTTGCAGCTGTTTCTCCTGAGATCGACGACCTTTACGTGGATATCTCTGGAGTTCTACGACCACGTCGTCGACAGGCGACACATCCACACGATGCCGCTGCACCGCATCCGCAGCGTGAGGAGTTATCAGTACGGGACCCCCGAAGGGTCAGGGATGGGGTGCTCGATCGACCTAGGGGAGATCAAGATCGACCTTCCCTTCGAAGGGGACCCGCGGAGCGCTGAAAGCCCCGCGAGCCACCGCGCATTCGCGTTCGGGAAGGCCGTTGCCGACGCCATCTAGAGATTCGGGATCGGCAGCAGTGCTCGCCGAGATCGAGCGGTTGCACCCGGCCCTGCTGAAGCTGTTCGCCGTGCCGGCGTACCGGCTCCCGGACGACGTCCGCGCCCACTACGTCTCGGACAGAAGCGGTCACGCAGAAGAGGGACACGTCGCGTACGTCTTCGACCTCCTCCTCCTTCGGGCGTCGTGCCTCACCTGGATATCCGTGGAGTTCGACAGCTACGTCGTCGAGCGCCGGTCGGTGAAGACGTGGCCCCTGTCCCGGCTGGCGAGCGTGGAGACGAAGCAAGGCGGTGTCTCCGGGGGCCCCGGCTGGACCGGATGCGTCATCGAGCTCGACGACGCCACGATCACCCTCCCGTTCGACGACCCCGACCGCATAGAGCAGGCTCCGTCACCGGGGCGACGGACCCTCGACTTCGCGAAAGCGATACACGACGTGCTCTAACGGCCCCCTGGCCTTACGATGCGCCCCGTGAACACGGCGGCCCCACTCGAGGACATCGTCCTCCCCGACTCCGACGAGCGCGAGGTCCGGCTCGGCACCCTTTGGAGCGACGCTCCCGCCGTCCTCGTCTGGCTCCGGCACTACTGCTGAACGTTCTGCCGCCAGCATGTCGCGCAGTTGCGTGACCGGTACGAAGACTTCGAAGCGAAGGGCGCGAACGTCGCCGCGATCGGGATGGGGCTGACCGCGATGGCCGCCGACTTCAAGGAGAAGCAGGCCATCCCGTTCGCGCTCCTCATCGACCGCCGGCGCGAGACGCATCGCGCGCTCGAGCTCCAGCGCGGCAAGCTCCTCGACGTCGTCGGGCCCAAGCAAGTCATCAGCGGGGTCAAGAGCCTCTTCACCGGCAACAGCCAGGGCCGCCCGGCCCCCAAGCAAGACGTCCTGCAGCTCGGCGGCTCGCTCGTCGTCGCGCCCGGAGGCGTCGTCCGATTCCGCCACGTCGCGACGTCATCGGACGACAATGCCCCCGTGGACGACCTGCTCGCCGCGCTGCCGTGAAGTACATCCCGGTCGTCGCGATCTTGCTCGCGCTCGTCGCCGTCATGGGCGGCATGGGCCGCGACAGCTTCGAGGCGACCGGGCGCATGCTCCTGACGATCGTCGCCCTGCTGGTCTTCTTCCTCGTCTTCTTCCTGGTCGTGGCCCGCGCGCTCTAGTTGAGCGAGTTCGCGAGGTTCAGAGCGGGGTACGACGCGCACTCCCTGCGGCCCCCGGTCGAGAGGCCCGACACGCCGCTGCTCTTGAGCTCGGTGCGCGTCTGCGTCGCGCTCCTCCCCCGCTCCGACATCACCAGCGCAGCGGCGCCCGCGACGTGCGGAGCCGCCATCGACGTGCCGCTGATGATCCCGTAGGTGTT
>DASQEJ010000137.1:0-4285 GCA_035633715.1 Actinomycetota bacterium
CCGGTCGCGCCCGGGACGTCGGCGGGCTCGTCCTCGACGACTATCGCCCGGGCGTCCTCGCCGATCGACGGTTCCTCGGAAGCGACGCTCTCCCACGCCTCGGGGATCGCCACCGCCGGGCCCCCGCCGTCGCGCCCCGCCTCCGCCTCGGCCAGCCTCCGGCGAAGGTCGACGAGCTGAGCCGAGAGGAACTCGACCTTCGTCTCGGCCCGGGCCGCCCTGTCCGTCGCCGCGGTCAGCTGGGCCATGATCTCGGGGATCGACTTGAGGATCGGCGCCAGCTCGCTGGTCCGCGCCGGCAGGTCCGTCACGACCTCGGACGGCGCCGAATGGCGGCCACCGGTGGGGCCGGATGCGGGGGGCGGCCGTCCCGGCCCTTCCTGACGGGCGTGCTGGAGGACCTCGTCCAGCCTCACGAGGGTCCTCTCGCCGGCAGCGCCCTCGACGACCTCGGACACGATGAGGCCGTTGCGCGCCCAGTAGCGGACGGTGCCGGGGGTGACTCCCGCCACGTCGGCCGCCTCGGCGGCGGACACCCATTGGGGGCCTTCGGCGCCTCCCGGCGCCGTCTGACGATCCCAATCGCTCACTCGAAACCCCCAACGGAGACGGCCTGTGGTCGGTCACCGGCTCGGACCGGCGGCCCAAGCCTAGCGGGAGGCGGGTTGACCATGCAGCCCTCGCACGGGTTAGCTAGGGGGGCTGGATCGAAATCCCAGCCCTCAGCACACATGCCAACAAGGAGGACTCCCTTGAAGACGCCGGTCCGTTCGCTCCTCGCCGTCGCCGCGTGCGCCGGCCTGCTCGCGCTCGCCGCGCCTCCCGCCGCGGCTGCGAAGCGGTCGACCTGCGGCGGGCAGGTACCGACGATCCGCGGGACCTCCCGCGCGGACGTGCTCCGCGGGACGAACGGATCCGACGTGATCCTGGCCCTCGGCGGCGACGACGTCGTCCGCTCGGGCGGCGGACGAGACGTCGTTTGCGGCGGCGGCGGGAACGACCGCATCAACGCGGGCTCGGGCGCCGACCTCGTCAAGGCCGGGCCCGGGTCCGACACCCTCGCGGGCGGCGACGGGCGCGACCAGCTCCAGGGCGGCGGCGGCGCCGACGTCCTGCGCGGCGGAAGCGGGTCGTTCGACTTCCTGTTCGGGGGCAACGGCCGCGACCGGCTCGAGGGAGGGGCCGGGCCGGACCTCCTCCTCGGCGAGCGCGGGAACGACCGCATCGACGGTGGCAGCGGGACCGACGTGGCGTCGTACTCGACCGCGGACGGCGGCGTCCGAGTCAACCTGAAGCGCGGCACCTCGCGGGGCGCCGACGGTAGCGACCGCATCGCGGGCGTCGAGGCGCTCGAGGGCTCGGGCTTCGACGACGACCTGATCGGCAGCCCGGGCACCGACACGATCTTCGCCGAGGACGGACACGACGACGTGAACGGGGCGGGCGGCAACGACGTCCTCCAGGGCGGGCCCGGCAACGACGCCCTCGACGGCGGCGCCGGGTTCGACTTCGTCGACTACTCGGCCTCGGAGCGGTCGGGGGTCCAGGTCGACCTCGGGACCGGAAGGGCGAGCGGCGAGGGCAACGACACGCTGCGCCGCTTCGAGGGCGTCATCGGCACGTCGAAGCGCGACCGCGTCACCGGGTCGGCCGGGTCGGAGTCGCTGTTCGGCGCCGGAGGCAACGACCAGCTGTCGGGCGGCGCCGGGGACGACACGCTCGAGGGCGGGCCCGGGGCGGACCGCCTCACCGGGAACGACGGCTTCGACTTCGCGCTCTACCTGTTCTCCGACGCGAGCGTGACGGTCGACCTCCAGGCCGGCACGGCGTCCGGTGAGGGGGCCGACCAGCTCGAGGGCATCGAGGGCGTCACCGGCTCGGACCGGGCCGACGTCATCTCCGGAGACGCCCAGCCGAACGCGCTCATCGGCTCGGGCGGCAACGACACGATCTCCGGCCGGGCGGGCAACGACGACCTCGACGGCGGGGACGGGACGGACACCCTCGACGGCGGAGAGGGCACCGACGAGTGCACGAACGGCGAGACCGTGACGGCTTGCGAGGCGACCCAGACGCCGTCTGCGGCCCCCCGGGCGGCCTGGCGAACCCCCGGATATGCCCGGTCGAGAATGGTTTAAAACACTTTAATTTTTTCTTAACAAACCTCCCAACGAACGGGAGGAATCGGACATTCCCCCTCGAAAACTCGGCTCACGATCGGGGGGTCATCGGCGATCCCCCGCAGTCATCCAGGGGGGATGCATGGGAGCACGTAGTTCCTTGGTACGTCGCGGCGCAGTCCTGCTCGCCGGCGCAATGCTCGCCGGGCTACCGATCACGTCCAGCTCGGCGCAGGGCGAGGGGGCCCAGCGCTACATCGTGGTGCTCGAGCGGGGCGTCCCCGCGCATGCAGCCGCGCACGACCACTCCCGGTCGGAGAACGCACAGGTCGGATTCGTCTACGAGCACGCGATCAACGGCTACTCCGCCACGATGTCGCCGCAGGCGGCCGAGCGCATCGGACGCGACCCGCGCGTCGAGTACGTCGAGCCCGACATCGAGCTCCACGCGAGCGCGCAGACGCTCCCGACGGGGGTCAACCGCATCGACGCCGAGCTCAGCCCGACGGCGAGGATCAACGGCATCGACGAGCGCGTCGACGTCGACATCGCGATCCTCGACAGCGGGATCGACCTCGACCACCCGGACCTGAACGTCGTCGCGAACACGGGATGCGCCAGCGGCGGTCCGACGAACAACGTGTGCACGAACGGCGCCGGTGACGACAACAACGGTCACGGCACCCACGTCGCCGGCATCGCCGCGGCGATCGACAACACCATCGGCGTCGTCGGCGTCGCCCCGGGCGCGCGGCTGCACGCGGTGAAGGTCCTCGACTCGCGCGGCAGCGGCTACCTCTCGTGGATCATCGCCGGCATCGACTGGGTCACGGCCCGCTCGGCGACGATCGAGGTCGCGAACATGAGCCTCGGCGGCCAGGGCTGGTCCTCGGCGTACCGCACGGCGATCGCGAACTCGGTCTCCCGCGGCGTCGTCTACTACGTGGCTGCCGGCAACGAGCGCCGCGACATCTACGGCACCGACAACACGTTCGGCACCTCGGACGACACGATCCCCGCGTCGTTCCCCGAGGTCGGCACGATCTCGGCCCTCGCCGACTTCGACGGGCGTCCCGGCGGCCTCGGCTCCGGAAGCTGGAGCTACGGCGCCCCCGCCAGCTGCACCGAGAGCCGCGACGACTCGTTCGCTTGCTTCTCGAACTTCGCCAAGAACAACGCGAACAGCCCCGTGACGTCGAGCGGCGGCAAGATCGACATGATGCTGCCGGGCACGGCGATCGTCTCGACCTACCCGGGCGGGTACGCGTCGACGCACGGCACGAGCCAGGCCTCGCCGCACGCTGCGGGCCTCGCCGCTCTGTACATCGCTCGCAACGGCCGCGCCACCACGGCGTCGGGCGTCTACTCGATCCGTCAGGCGCTGATCAACGCCGGCTACGGCCAGACGACGACGAACGGCCTGACGACGCACGACGACCCGGACCTCCGCAAGGAGCCGCTCGGGTGGGGCGCTGCGCTCTAGCTAAGAAGGAACGCTGACGCTGGGACCAGGCGTCGGAACACTGATCGACGGCGTGGGGGTCGGGCTCTGCCCGGCCCCCGGCCGCGTCTCGGTCACCTTTCCCGTGTCGGGGGCGCGGTCGAAGCAGACCCTCTTGCACGACGTACCGGTGTGCAGGGTCAGCACCCACCAGTGGTAGACGAGCCGCTGCTCGGGGAACTTCATCTTCCCGAGCGGGGCGCGGATCGCGAAGCTGCGCTTGTTCGGACGCCACGCCTTCACGAACGCCAGCGGACGGTCCTTCTTACGCGCCTTGTCGCGGTAGAGCCGGGCACGCATCCGGTAGCCGTCGGAGCGCACCATGACGTAGTAGTCGGGAGCGTCGCCGCCGAACGTGTCGAAGTAGACGAGGCCGTAGCTACGGTCCCACGTCGCGGCGGTGGTCCACCGGGGGAACGTCACCACGTCGTATCGGGGCTTGCGAGTCCCGGCGACCTTCACCCGGCGGACGTCGAACGGCCCCTTCGTGTCGTTGCGGTCGGTGACGCCCGTGTGGTCCGCCGAAGCGATGAACGGAACGGCAGCAGCCGCGACCGCGGCGCACAGCGCGAGGGCGAGCCGCGCAGCCGTGCGTGACGTCACCGCCGGGCCCCGTTCCGAGTGACGGAGACGACGAGCCACGCGATCAAGAGAACGCCGAGCG
>DASQEJ010000138.1:0-7892 GCA_035633715.1 Actinomycetota bacterium
AGGACGGCTATTGCAACATTGCGAACCCGACGTCGCCGCGCCTTGTCGCGCCCGGGGCCGGGGGGCTCGCCGGCGGGTGCGGTCCGCTCATCGTCCTGGACCTCGTCGTCGACGAGCGGCCGGAAGCGCTCGGCGAACTCCTCCATCCGGCGACGGGATCGCTTCCACATCCCGCGTCTCCGGATATAGAGGATCGCGAGCGCGACGATCACTATGGCGAGCAGCGCGGCCCGGACGACCCAGCGGACGACCGGTCCGACGACGTTGGTGACCTCCGCCGCGATGACGGGGGTGAGAATGCCCGCGATCACGATCTTGTGTCTGCCGAGGAACGCGAGAACGTCGCTCCACGTCAGCGGAGCGGGGCCGCGCGGTTCGCCGCCTGGTTCTGTCATGTCCCCCCTCGCCCGGTCGAGTTACCGCGGGATATTACGGCCCCTTAACCAGTGGTTACGGCTGCCCACGGATCACAGCAGGCCCGGTATCTTCAACAGGAGCCCCTTCGGGGGCTCCTGTTCATTTGGACGTGCTTTCTCGGGGCGCGCGGGAGGGTCGTTGGCTTTCAAGATCGGCGTCGGGCTGTTCACCGGACAGGTCCCGCACGGCTCCGGCAGGTCCTTCAACCAGGACTACCGCGACGCGATCGAGCTCGTCCAGCTCGCGGAGGAAGTGGGGTTCGACTCCGCGTGGGTGTCCGAGCACCACGGCGCGGGCGACGGGTACCTTCCGTCATTGCTCCCGCTCCTCGCTGCGTTCGCCGCGACGACGTCGCGCATCGAGCTCGGCACCGGCGTCGTCCTCGCCCCGTTCCACGACCCCTTGAGGCTCGCGGAGGACTTCGCAGTCGTCGACCAGATCTCCGGGGGCCGGGTGGTGTGCGGGCTCGGGATCGGCTGGCGCGAGGAGGAGTTCCGCGCGTTCGGGATCGAGGTCTCGAGCCGGGTCAGGAGGCTGACCGAGATCGTCGAGATCCTGCGGCTCGCGTGGACGGGCGAGCGCTTCGACTACGCCGGACGTCACTACTCCTACGACGCGGTCGCCGTGACGCCCCCGCCCGCGCGGGTTCCTCCTGTCTACGTGGGCGGGTTCGCCGACACCGCGATCAAGAGAGCCGGGCGCATCGGCGACGGCTACATCTCGTCGCGCGCTCAGCCCGAGCGGGTGGCCGAGGGGTTCGCGCTGGCGGCCTCGGCGCGGCAGGACGCGGGACGCGCAGGGTCGCCGCTGGCCGCCCTGCTCCAGAACGCGTTCGTGACCGAGGACCCCGAGCGTGACTGGCCGCTGGTCGTCGCGGGGATCGGGCACCAGCTCGGCGTCTACGCGGGATGGCGCGCCGGCACCGACGTGCCGGGCGTGCCGCTCGAGGTCGCGCCTCCGGACGAGCAGACGATCCGCGCCACCACGGCCTTCGGCACGCCGGACGACGTCTACGCGTTCCTCGAGCCGCTCGCCGGCATCCTGGCGCCGCACCCCGACGCGCACCTGATCCTGCGGTTCCACTATCCCGGGATGGACGCGGCCCCCGCCGCGGAGTCGATCCGGCTGTTCGCGCGCGAGGTCGCGCCGCGCCTCAGGGACGCGGCCGCCCGCGCCGGGGGTTAGCGCGTGGGTCGCAGGGCCGGGCTCGGCGCCACGTTCGCGTTCCTGACGGGGATCGCCGGGATCTTCCTGTGGGTGTCGATGCTCTCGGGACCGTTCCAGCTCGCGAGCGGGCTTCTCGACGCGAGCGACCACCTCGAGCGTGCGGAGCGCGCCCTGTCTAAGGCGGCGACCAAGGCCGCGCGCTACGAGACCCTCGCGGCGGTCGCCGCGGCGGACCGGGCGCGCGCCGGGCTCGAGTCGGACAGCCCTCTGCTGACGCTGGCGGAGCGCGCCCCCGTCGTCGGCGACGCGCTGAAGGAGGTCCCGCACCTCGTCGCCGCCGCCCGGTACTCCGCGGCCGCGGCGGAGGGGACCCTCGACGTCGCGCAGAACGCGCTGCGGGGGCCGGACAAGGTCATCGCGAAGGACCCCGACGACCCTCAGGGCGGCGGCCGCATCCGACTCGACAGGATCCGGGCGATCGCCCGCACGATCTCCGCGGTGCGCGACGACATCCGCTCCGCGCGCGACGAGCTCGAGGCCGTCGACCTCGGCAACCTCCCCGAGCGGGCGCGCCGTCCGGTGAAGAAGGGGATCGACAAGGCGCAGAAGACCAACGAGCTCCTCGCCGACGTCGAGGACGGGTTCGCGATCCTGCCGGCGGTCCTCGGCGCCGACGGCCCGCGCACGTACGTCCTCGGGATGCAGAACTCCGCGGAGCAGCGCGGGTCCGGCGGCGCGCTGCTCCAGTTCGCGGTGTTCACGATCGACAAGGGCAAGCCCGAGTTCTCGAAGGAGAGCTCGAGCGTCTACGACGTCGACAAGGACCGGCAGCAGATGTCGATCCCGCTGCCCGAAGACGCCTGGTACGTCGCGGGCATCCCCGACGCGCAGCGGTTCGGCAACGCCAACTGGTCCCCGGACTGGCCGCTGTCGGCCCAGCTCACGATCGAGTACGCGAAGGCGACCGCGGCCGTCACGCCCGAGGCGGCCGAGGTGATCCCGGTCGACGAGGTCGACGGGATGATCGCGGTCGACCCGGTCGCGATGGAGAAGCTGATGCCGGGCGTCGGCCCCTACACCGCCGGCGAGGGCGAGAACCGAACCGTCTACGTCACCGCGAACCGGCTCGTCGAGTTCGTGCTCTACAAGGCGTACGCGAAGTACCCGATCCAGAAGATCCGCAGAGCGCGCTTGCGCGACATCGTCGACGGCTTCTACGAGAACGTCTTCAAGCCTAAGCACCCGACCGAGCTGATCGACGGCTTCGGCTCGGCCCTCGCCGAGAAGCACATGCAGATCTGGATGACCGACCCCGCGGAGCAGGCGTTCATCGAGCAGATGGACTGGGACGGCGGGATCCGCGCCGCGCGCGACAGCGACTACCTCTACGTGGTCGAGCAGAACGTCGGCGGCAACAAGTTCGACTACTTCAGCGAGAACACGACGACGATGGACGTCGTCGTCGACGGCGACGACGCGGTCGTCTCGTCGGAGGTCCGGGTCCGCAACGGCGTCTTCCTTCCGCAGCCGCGCTGGTCCGCGGGCGACTCGGCCCGCACGGGGCTCCACTGGCCGATGATGAACGTCTACGTACCGCTCGAAGCCGAGCTCACGGGCGCGTCGTACGAGGGCGAGCGGGAGTCGACACCGCCGAACCTCGTCTTCGCGACGGACACGCCGACCGAGCATGTCGAGAAGGGCAAGAAGGTATGGTCCACGACGTTCAAGATCCCGCCCGGCGAGGAGGCGGCGATGCGCCTCGACTACCGGGTCCCCGGCGTCGTGCGCTCGCGCGACGGCCGTAGGGTCTACAGGCTGATCGTGCAGCATCAGCCGAAGGTGCGTCCGGAACGGCTCGGCATCACGCTGACGCTGCCCGAGGGGGCCCGGAAGGTGCAGGCGCCGGGATGGAAGCGAAAGGGCGACGTCCTCACGTGGGACAAGCCGTTGAAGACCGACCTCGATCTGGAGGTGTCGTGGCAGGAGTGAGGGCCGTGGTCCTGGCAGCAGGGCGCGGCGTGCGGATGGGCGGCGGCCTCGTGCCGAAGACGCTGCTGCCGATGGGCGACGAGGAGCCGTTGCTCTCGTACATCCTGCGCGGGCTGCACAGCTCGGGCATCTCCGACCTCATGATCGTCACCGGGCACGGCCGCAGCCACATCGAGGAGTACGTGACCGAGCACTGGGCCGGTGACAAGCCCACGTTCGTGTTCAACGCGCGCTACGCCTCGTGGGGCAACTTCCACTCGGTCCGCGTGGCGCTCGACCAGTCCCCCGGCCACGAGGTGATGGTCGTCAACTCGGACGTCGTGGTGACTCCGGACGTGTACGCGCGGGTGGCGTCGGGCGACGGCGACCTCGTGCTCGCGGTCCAGAAGAAGATGCGCCTCGACGAAGAGGACATGCGGGTCCAGCTCGACCGGCGGACCGTCCGCGCGATCGGCAAGGACATCCCGATGGGGCTGAGCCACGGCGAGTTCGCCGGCGTCTCGCTGCTGCGCGTCGACGCGGCGCGCGCGTACCTCCACACGGCGACCAACAACGAGTGGCGCAGCGTCACCGACGTCTACTACGAGGACGTCTACGCGGCGATGATCCCGCAGGTGCGGGTGACCGCCGCGACCGTCCACGAAGGCGAGTACGCCGAGGTCGACGAGCCCGCGAACGTCCCGGACGCGATCGAAGTGATCGCCACCCACCAGGGAGCCTGGACTGCCTCCGCGTAACGTGGAGTTCCCGGACATCCACGTCTTCGACGAGTCGGCGGAGGAGGCGGACGCAGGGCGCGAGCTGGGCCGCACGCTGACCGACCTCGGCATCGAATCCCCGTTCGTCGTCGCGTCGATCCACGGCAAGGCTCTCGCGGCCGAGCTCGACGCGGCGGACGACGCGATCGTCGTCCCGATCCTCGGCGCCGACCAGGCGTGGGCGGTGGACGTCGGCGCGAAGGCGCAACGGATGGGCGCGGACGCGGTCGTCGCGATCGGCGGGGGACGCTGTCTCGACGTCGGCAAGCTCGCCGCGGGCCGCGCCGGAGTGACCGTGATCAGCGTCCCGACACAGCTCTCGCACGACGGCATCTGCTCGCCCGTCGCCGTCGTGCCCGACGAGACCGGCCACGCCGAGAGCATCCCCGCGATCGTCCCGCGCGCCGTGTTCCTGTCGCTCCCGACGCTCCTCGGCGCGCCCCCGGCGTCGGTCGCCGCGGGCCTGGGCGACCTCCTCGCGAACCCGCTGGCGCTGCGCGACTGGGCCCTCGCCGTCGAGCGCGGGATCGACGCAGCCGACCACCACGCGTGGGACATGTCCGCGCAGTCGTTCGGTTTGGTCGAGCCGTTCCTCGACCGCGACCCCGCGACCAGCATGGCGGACCCCGCCTTCTTGAGGACGCTCGCCGACGCGCTCATCCTGTCGGGGATGGCGATGATCCAGGCCGGCACGTCGCGGCCCGCCTCGGGCGGCGAGCACGAGATCAGCCACGCCATCGACGAGCTGTACGGGGGCCGCGCGCTGCACGGCGCCCAGGTCGCGTTCGGCTGCACCGTCTCGGTCCACCTCTACGGCGAGGACCACGGCCTCTTCCGCGAGCGGCTCCGCCGACTCGGGCTCCCCCAGCACCCGCGCGACCTCGGCCTCACGCTCGACGACGCAGTCCGTGTCCTGCTGCATGCACCCGAGACGCGGCCCGGCCGCTACACGATCATCGAGGCCGCGGGGCTCGACGAGGCCGCGGCGCGATCCGTCATCCGCACGATCTGGGACGAGTCCTAGACTCGCGGACGATGTCTCCCAAAGCCGTCGTGATCGGCCTCGACGGGGCCGCGTGGCACCTCCTCGACCCGATGATCGAAGCGGGCGCGATGCCGCGGCTCGCCGCTCTGAGGGACAAGGGCGCGTGGGGGACGCTCACGTCGACGGTCCCCACCTACACGCCGCCGGCGTGGACCTCCGCGGCGACCGGCGTGAACCCGGGACGTCACGGCATCTACGGCTTCATCGCCGGCAACGCCCAAAGCGACCGCCAGGAGCTCGTGCACTCCGGGATGATCAAGGCGCCAGCGATCTGGGAGATCGCGACCGAGCAGGGCGCGCGCTCGGGCATCTACAACCTCCCGCTCACGTATCCGCCGCGCCCCCTCGACGGCTGGATGGTCTCCGGGATGATGACGCCCGGCTACGGCGAGCAGCTGAAGGGGTTCGCTTCGTGGGGAGGGCCCGGCAAGGACGGCGCGGACCTCGAACGACGGATCCTCGAGTGGGCCCCCGGTTACGTCGTCGACGTCTCCGCGAACTACGAGCTCGACTGGCGCGACGAGGGCCTCGCCCGGCGCGCGCTCGCGTCGATCCGCCAGCGCGAGGCGGTGCTGAAGGGCCTGCTCGAGCTCGACCCTCCCGAGGTCGTCTTCACGGTCCAGGAGGCGCCCGACCGGCTGCAGCACGTCTACTACCGCTACATGGACCCGTCGGATCCGCTGTACTCCTCCGGCGACGGCCCGCGCCTTCGCGCCTCGGTCGTCGAGTGCTTCGCCGCGATGGACCGCATCGTCGGGCTGCTCGAGGACTACGCCGGCTCCGACGGAGGCGTCGTCGTCTGCTCCGACCACGGCTTCACGGCGTGGGAGGTGAGCGTCCACTTGAACGCGCTCCTCGAGCAGTGGGGCTACCTGAAGCTCAAGGGGAGCGGCAAGGCGATGCAGTCGGGGCTGGCGCGCAAGATGGTCCCGATCGCGAAGAAGGTGCTGCCGCGCAAGCTCGCCCGCCAGGCGAAGGGCCGGACGTTCGCGGCGATCGACTGGGAGCGGACGACGGCGTTCGCGTCGCCGATCCCGCAGCAAGGCGTCTTCGTCAACGTCGCGGGGCGCGAGCGGTTCGGGATCGTCCCGCCCGAGAAGCTCGGCGCGCTGAAGGACGAGCTGACGAAAAGGTTTCTCGAGCTCCGCGACCACAAGGGCGAGCCGGTCACCGACCGCGTCCACCGCGGCGAGGAGGTCTTCCACGGCGACGCCCTCGAGGGCGCTCCCGACGTGCTGCCCGTGCTGCGCGACCACCGCTACGAGCTCGACGACGAGCTGTTCCACAAGGAGCCGTTCACCGACCTCAGCCACCTGCCGCGCGGCGTCCACCACCCGGACGGGATCGTCGTCGTCGCGGGGGCCGGCGTCCGGCCGGGGCGCATCCAGGGGTCGGTGATGGACGTGACGCCGACGCTGCTGTACCAGGCGGGGCTCGCCGTCCCCGAGGGCCTCGACGGCCGCGTCCTCGTCGACGCGTTTGACCCGGCTGCGCTCGAAGATCGGCCCGTCGGGACCACCGCGGCCCTATCATCGCCACAGGTCGACGAGACCTCGCCGTACTCGCAGGAGGAGGAGGCGCTCATCGAGGACTCGCTGCGCGGCCTCGGCTACCTCTAGCGCCACCGAAGGGACCCTCATGGCCCAGACCGCAACCAAGCCCGAGCGCGCCGGCCCGGCGCCGGACGCACCGGCGCGGCAGAAGACGTCGGGCAAGCGGATCGCCTTGCGCGTCGTCGCCGACGCGCTCGCGGTGTCGGCCGCGCTGTTCCTCGCCACCGCGATCCGCTTCGAGATGTTCGAGGGCGCGCCCGCGGCCCGCTTCGACTACACGTCGATGACGCTCGTGGCGACGCCCGTCTGGATCGTGCTGTTCTGGCTGTACGGCCTCTACGAGCCGCGCCAGGTCCTCGGCCCGGTGAACGAGTTCAAACAGGTCTTCCACGGCGTCGTGGCCGGGACGGTCGCGATCTTCATCGCCGACTCGGTGTTCACGCTCAACCTCGCGCGCCTGTGGGCGTTGCTCGCGCTGGCGTGCGGGATGGTCGTCGTCGGGGGCGAGCGGCTGGCCGTCCGGAAGGTCCTCCACTTCCTGAGGCGGCGGGGCGGCGACACGACGCGCACGATCGTGCTCGGGACGAACCACGAGGCGCGCACGATCGCGCGGACGTTGGAGCGGGAAGCGTGGCTGGGCTATTCGATCGTCGGCTTCGTCGACGACTCGGCCCCTGCGGGTCACGAGCTCGCCGACGGCCACGTCGTGCTGGGCGGGACGAACGAGCTGAAGGACCTCGTGCAGCGGCAACGCGCTCGGCTCGTGCTCGTCGCCGCCACCGCGTTCGACACCGGACGGTTGAACCGGCTGTTCTGGGAGCTGCAGGACTGCGACGTGGACCTCCAGATCACGTCCGGGACGATCGACCTGATGGCGTCGCGCATGATCGTGCAGTCGGTCGCGGGCGTGCCGCTCATCTACGTGCGCAAGACCGGCATGGACAAGATCCAACAGACGCTCAA
>DASQEJ010000139.1:0-4737 GCA_035633715.1 Actinomycetota bacterium
CGTCTTCCTCGTCGTGTGGGAGGACAACAGGGAGACGTCGTGGCCGTACGACGTCTACGCGGCTCGTGTGACGCCGGCCGGACGGGTGCTCGACGGCGCGGGGTTCAAGGTCTCGTCGTCGACGTCGATCGTCGGGTCCCCGGCGGTCGCCTCGGACGGCCGTGACTTCCTCGTCGCGTGGGAGGACTGGCGCAACCACCGCAAGGGCGACCGCAGGGCCGACCTGTACGGAGCGAGCGTGCTCGCCGACGGGACCGTGGCCGAGACCGGCATCCCGATCTCGACAGCTCGCGACTACCAGCAGTACGTCCAGCTCGCATGGACCGGCGCGTCGTACGTCGCCGTGTGGGAGGACCTGCGCTCCGGTGAGACGGGGGACTCGGCCGACCACGCCGATGTCTACGCGACCGCGATCACGAGAGGCGGAGCCGTGGCGAGCCCGGACGGCGTCCCCGTGGCGGTCGGGCGGCGCGACCACGGGGCTATCGACGTGTCCGCAGCCGGAGGAGACGCGCTCGTCGCGTGGACCGAGGGATGCGACGCGTGGCGCGACGAAGACTGCAGACGGGACGTGTTCGCCCGGCGCCTCTCGGCGCGGGCTCGCCCCCTAGGAAAGAGGATCGCCGTAGCGACGAGTCCCGTGTCCGAGTCCTATCCCGCGGTGATGGCGGGACCGCGCGGCTACCACGTCGTGTGGACCAGGGCGAAGGAGGGCCGGCTCGCGCTGGTGGGCAAGACGCTGACGGCGGGAGCGCGTCCGAGGGTCCTCCACCGGTTCGCCGGCGAGGCGTTCGGCGGCGCGGCCGACTGGGTGGGTCCGTACGGGTTGCTGACCTGGGCCGAGGGCAACTCGGACTTCGGCGACGGCGACGCGATGGACGTCTACGCGCTGCGGCTGGCGGCGGACGGCCGGCCTCTCGACGACCAACCGCTGCCGGTGTCCACGGACCCCGAACCGGACTTCGAGCCGGACGTCGCGGCGGGTCCCCGCGGCTGCGCCGTGATCTCTTTCGGCCGCTACTACCAGTCGACCGACAGGGGCGTGCGGTCGTTTTCGAGGTTCCTCGGGGGCTGCAGCGGGTAGCCATCCGGCCCCGGAACAGGACAAAGTACAATCTTGTTCCTCTAAATATGCTTACGACAACGCAAGTCAAGATCCTCGTCCCCGGCCACCACGACATGGTCCGGCTCGTCGGGGCGAGGGACGAGCTCCTCAAGGTCATCGAGGCCGCCTTCGCGACCCGGATCCTCGTGCGCGGCAACGAGATCGTCATCAACGGCGAGCCCGCGGAGGCCGAACGCGTCTCGGTCCTGTTCGAGGAGCTCCTCGACCTGCTCGAGAAGGGCCAGGACCTCACGAAGGACGCCGTCGGGCGCTCGATCGAGATGGTCAAGCGCGACGAGGGCGTGAGCCCGAGCGAGGTCCTCTCCGACACCGTCGTCGTCACCCACACGGGCAAGCCGATCCGGCCGAAGACCGAGGGTCAGAAGCGCTACGTCGACTCGATCCGCAAGAACACGATCGTGTTCGGCATCGGCCCGGCCGGCAGCGGCAAGACCTATCTCGCCGTCGCGGCGGCGATCCGCTCGCTCCAGGCGGGCGAGGTCTCGCGCATCGTCTTGACGCGTCCGGCGGTCGAGGCCGGCGAGCGACTCGGCTTCCTGCCCGGCGACCTGGCGGCGAAGATCGACCCCTATCTCAAGCCGCTGTACGACGCGCTCTACGAGATGCTCGACCCCGAGGTCTTCCAGCGCTACGTCGAGCAGGGAACGGTCGAGATCGCGCCGCTCGCGTTCATGCGCGGCCGGACGCTCAACGACTCCTTCATCATCCTCGACGAGGCGCAGAACACGACGCCCGAGCAGATGCAGATGTTCTTGACGCGGCTCGGGTTCGGCTCGAAGGCCGTCGTGACCGGGGACGTCACCCAGGTCGACCTGCCGTCGGGGACCCGCTCCGGGCTGATCGTGATCGAGGAGATCCTGAAGGAGATCACGGGCGTCGGCTTCATCCACCTCGACGCACGCGACGTCGTCCGGCACAAGATCGTCCAGGACATCGTCGAGGCGTACCGCGTCTACGCGGACGCGTCCAAGCGCCGCTGATGGACGTCTTTCTGGCGAACGAACAAGCGGTCCCATTAGACGAGCCGCTTCTGGCGGCGCTCGCGAGACACGTGCTCGAGGCCGAGGACGTCGAGGACTCGGCCGAGCTCTCGATCCTCTTCGTCGGCCCGGACCACATCCGCCGGCTGAACGCCCGCTACGCGGGCGACGACTACGCGACCGACGTGCTCGCGTTCCCGATGGCCGAGGACGAGGACGACGACGACCCGTTGATGGTCGGCGACGTGGTGGTCTGCCCCGAGGTCGCCCGCGACAACGCGGCCAAGGCCGGGTCGACGCTCGACCGCGAGCTGCGGATGCTCGTCGTCCACGGGACGCTCCACCTCCTCGGCTTCGACCACCAGAACGAGGCCCAGCGCGCGGCCATGGAAAAACGGATGAACGAGATCCTCGCCTCGTTCGCGGCCCAGCCCGCGTCCGGCTGATGGGGACCGCAGCGACCCTCGTCGTCATCGCGCTGCTGCTGCTGGTCGCGGCGTTCTTCGCGATGGCCGAGACGGCGATCTCCCGGATCGGCCGTGCGAAGGCTCTCCACCTCGCGCAGGAGAAGCCGGGCAAACGGTCGGCGCGGCTCCTCAAGATCGTGGAGGATCCCGCCCCGTTCTTGAACGTCGTGCTGTTCGTGACGCTCCTGGCGCACATCTCGGGAACGACCCTCGCGACCGGTCTAGCCCTGCGTGAGCTGGGAGAAGCGGGAGAGGCGGTCGCGGCCGGCGCGATGACGTTTCTGATCTTCGTGGTCGCCGAGGTCGTTCCGAAGACCTACACGGTGCAGCGGACGGAGACGGCGGGTCTCCTCGCCGCCGGGCCCATCTACTTCTTCGGCCGGCTGCTCATGCCCCTCGCGAAGGCTCTCATCCTCGTCGCGAACGGGCTCATGTTCCTGCTCCCCGGCCGCGGCCTCCCGAAGGGGCCGTTCGTGACCGAGGACGAGATCCGCCACATGGTCGACGTCGCCGAGGAGGAAGAGGAGATCGAGGAGGAGGAGCGCGAGCTCATCCACTCGGTCTTCGAGTTCGGCGACACCGTGGTCCGCGAGGTCATGGTGCCGCGCCCCGACATGATCGTGATCCGCGCCGACGCGCCGCTCGACGAGGCCCTCGGGACGATCATCGAGGGCGGCTACTCGAGGGTCCCGATCTACGAGGGCGACAACGACAACATCATCGGCGTGCTCTACGCGAAGGACCTCCTCAAGCGCATCCACGAGAAGCGGAGCGAGTCGAAGGTCTCGGCGCTCGGCCGCGCGCCGCTGTTCGTGCCGGAGCAGAAGAAGGTGGCCGAGCTGCTGCGCGAGATGCAGGAGCAGCACGTGCACATGGCGATCGTCGTCGACGAGTACGGCGGGACGGCGGGCCTCGTGACGATCGAGGACCTGATCGAGGAGATCGTCGGCGAGATCGTCGACGAGTACGACCAGGAGGAGCCCCTCGTCGAGCCGGTGGACGAGAGCCGGATCCGCGTCGACGCGAAGATGCCGATCGACGAGGTGAACGAGCTCCTCGAGGTCGACCTGCCGCACGAGGAGTGGGACACCGTCGGCGGGCTCGTGTTCGGCCTCACCGGCCGCGTCCCGGAGGTCGGCGAGTCGGTCCGCTTCGACTCGCTCGAGTTCAAGACAGAGCGCGTGACCGGCCGGCGCGTGCAGAAGGTGTTGATCACCAAGACGGTGGCGTCCGATCGGGACGACGACGATTAGCGCGGAACGCCGGGGCTTTCGCTCGGGGTTCGTCGCGGTCGTCGGCCGGCCGAACGTCGGCAAGTCCACGCTGGTGAACGCGCTCGTCGGCACGAAGGTCGCGATCACCTCCGACAAGCCGCAGACGACCCGCGGCGCGATCCGCGGGATCGTGAACCGCGACGGCGTGCAGGTCGTCCTCGTGGACACGCCCGGCTACCACAAGCCGCGCACGCTGTTGGGCCACCGGCTCAACGACCTCGTCCGTGCGACGTGGAAGGACGTCGACCTCGCGCTGTTCGTCGTCGACGGCGAGGCCGGGGTGGGCCGCGGTGACGAGCGCGTGGCGGAGGATCTGAAGGCCGCGCCCTGTCCGGCCTTCTGCGTCGTCAACAAGATCGACGCGATGAGCCGTGACGAGGTGGCGATCGCGCTTACGAGGGCCGCTGCGATCAGGGACTTCGACGAGTTCGTGCCTATCTCGGCGAAGACCGGTCGAAGCGTCGAGCTGCTGTCGGACCTCGTCGTCGCCCGGATGCCCGAGGGCCCGATGTACTACCCGCCGGGCACGCGGACCGACCAGCCGCCGCCGGCGTTCGTCGCGGAGCTCGTGCGCGAGAAGCTCCTGTCGCGGGCGCGCGACGAGCTCCCGCACTCGATCGCGGTCGTGACCGAGGACTACGAGGAGCGCGAGGACGGCCTCTTGCAGATCCGCGCGACGGTGTTCGTCGAGAGGGAGTCGCAGAAGGGCATCGTGATCGGCAAGGGCGGCGAGACCGTCAAGGCCGTCGGGACCGAGACGCGGCTCGAGATCGAGGCGCTGTTCGGCCAGAAGGTGTTCCTGGAGCTACGGGCGAAGGTGGAAAAGGACTGGCAGCGCCGCGCTCACGCGCTGCAGCGCCTGGGCTTCGGCTTCGACGACTGAACCGGTC
>DASQEJ010000140.1:0-8384 GCA_035633715.1 Actinomycetota bacterium
CTTGTCGAGCATGGCGTCGAGGGCGCCCGTGTCCTCGCCCACCGCGATCATCTGCACGACCATCGGCGGGAAGACGTCCTGCTTCGCCAGAGGCGACGACATCGACTCACCGCTGCGGACGCTCTCCTTCACGGAGTTCGCAGCGCGGGCCAGGACCTCGTTGCCCGTCGAGTCCGCGACGATGTCGAGGGCCTGGAGGACGGGGACGCCGGCACGCAGCAGCAGCCCGAGGGTGCGGGTGAAGCGGGAGACCGCGACCTTCTGGAACAGCAGGCCGAAGATCGGGATCTTCAACTTCATCTTGTCGGTGCGGAGCTTGAAGTCCTTGCTCGCGGCGCGGCCCTTCTTGTAGCCGATCCGGCCGACGATGGCGAAGACGACGAACAGCGGCACGAGGATGCGCGCCTTCTCGCTCAGCATCATGAGGATCTTCGTGGGCAACGGGAGCTCGCCGCCGAGGCCCGTGAACATGCCGGCGAACGTCGGCACGATGAAGATCAGCATCACCGTGAGCAGGATGACCGCGATGCCCGCGACGACGACCGGGTAGGTCATCGCCGACTTCACCTTCTGGCGGAGCTTGTAATCGGCCTCGAAGTTGTCCGCGACCCGGTCCAGCACCGTGTCGAGCTGACCGCCGGTCTCACCGGCGCGCACCATCGCGACGTAGAGGTTGCTGAAGACCTTCGGGTGCTTCGACATCGACGCCGAGAGGCTCGAGCCGCGCTCGACGTCGTCGCGGAGGCTAGAGATCGTCTTCGCGAGCATCTGGTTCTCCGTCTGCTCCGCGAGGATGTTGAGCGTCCGGAGCAACGACAGCCCCGAGTTGATCATCGTGGAGAACTGCCGCGAGAAGACCGCGAGGTCCTTGAGCCCCACCTTCTGAGGAAGGATGTGGAGCTCGGTCTTCATGTTGACCTTTGCTTCTTTCGAGATCTGGATGGGCACCATGCCCTGTGATCTCAGACGGCTGGCGACCGCACCCTCGCCGTCGGCCTCCATCTTGCCTTCGACGACGCGGCCTTCCTTCGTCCTTACGCGATAGGCGAAAGACTCGGCCATGGCTTTCAGCTCCTCCCAGTGAGTCGGTTGTATTCCTCGGCGTGGTGGGCCCTCTCCAGACCCATGTCGTACGAGACGACCCCCGTCTTGACGAGCTCGGCCAGGTGCTGGTCCATGACCTGCATCCCGTACTTGCCGCCGGCCTGCATCGACGTGTAGATCTGGTGGGTCTTGCCCTCACGGATGAGGTTGCGGACGGCCGGCGTCGCGACGAGCACCTCCGCCGCCACTACCCGGCCCTTGTTGTCGGCCGTCGGCAGCAGCTGCTGCGAGACGACCCCGGCGAGCGTGCCGGCGAGCTGGACCCGGATCTGCTGCTGCTGGTGCGGTGGGAACACGTCGATCACGCGGTCAACCGACTGGGGGGCGTCCTGCGT
Source organism: Actinomycetota bacterium (assembly GCA_035633715.1). GTDB lineage: Bacteria > Actinomycetota > CADDZG01 > CADDZG01 > WHSQ01 > JALZEG01. The sequence continues at coordinate 1,440 of DASQEJ010000140.1, forward strand.
GTGGAGCGTCCCGAACACGAGGTGGCCCGTCTCCGCCGCGGTGAGCGCCGCCGAGATCGTCTCGAGGTCGCGGAGCTCGCCGACCAGGATGACGTCCGGGTCCTGTCGCAGCACGTGCTTGAGGGCCTGGGCGAACCCGTGCGTGTCAGTGCCGACCTCACGCTGGTTGACGACGGACTTCTTGTGCTTGTGGAGGAACTCGATCGGGTCCTCGACGGTCATGATGTGCTCGGCCCTCGTCGAGTTGACGATGTCGATCAGCCCGGCGAGCGTCGTGGACTTGCCCGAGCCGGTGATGCCGGTGACGAGCACGAGCCCGCGGCGCAGCTTGGCGAACTCCGAGACCGACGGCGGGAGCCCCAGCTTCTCGAGCGACTTGATCTCGAACGGGATGATCCGCATCACGCAGCCGACGGCGTCGCGCTGCTGGTAGACGTTGACGCGGAACCGGGCCTTGCCCGGCAGCGAGTACGAGATGTCGAGCTCGAGCTTGTCTTCGAAGACCTCTCGCTGCCTCTGCGTGAGGATCGAATAGACCATCTCCTGGAGGTCCTTCGCGAACAGGGTGCGGTAGCCCTTGACCGGACGCATCTCGCCGTGGACACGGATCATCGGCGGGACGCCGGACGTGAGGTGGAGGTCCGAGGCGTTGCCCTCGAGGACCGCCATCAGGAACGCCGCGAGGTCCGGCTCCTTCTCCTCTTCCTCCTCCGGCTCCTCGTCGAGCACCGCGGCCTCGACGAGCGGCATGTCGCCGGCGTGGAGCGTCGACATGCCGTTGCCGTGGCCGTGACCGTTGCCGTTCGTCCCGGCGGACGGCACGTGGGCGGCCGCCGAGTACCAGCGGTCGATCGCGGCGGCGAGGTCGGAGCGGTAGGCGGCGGCCGGTGCGATCGAGCGGCCGGTCAGCGACCTCAGCTCGTCGAGCGCGGTGTGGTTCGTGGGCTCCGCCATCGCGACGATGAGCGTCCCGTTCTCGACGCGCATCGGCAGCACGAGCTGGCGCCGCGCGATCTCCTCGGGTACGGCGTCCATGGCCTCGGCGCTCGGGGGGTCGTTACGGGTGTCGAAGAACCGCAGGCCGATCTGGAGGGCGCGGGCGCGGACGAGGTCGCGCTCGGTCAGCACGCCGCCCTCGAGCAGGACCTTCCACGCGGACTTGCCGGTGTTCGCTTCCTCCTGGGAGGCGAAGGTCAGCTGATCCGACGTGACGAGACCTTGCTCGAGCAACACGTCCGAGAGCTGCCGTGGACCTTGCGTCATGTTCGTTCGCTCCCTCTTAGTCGTCCCCAAGGCTGCGGGCGTGCGCGTCCGCTAATCGATCGTTCTCAGTTGATCTATCGGCCGGCCGGATGGCCGCCTCAAGCGAGAAGGAGAGGATTTAGACGACGACCCTGAGGATCTCTTCGATGGAGGTCAGGCCCATGCGCGCCTTCTCCATCCCGTCCGTGCGCAGCGTGATCATTCCCTGCTCCCGGGCGACCTTCCCCATCGTCTCGGCCGACGCGTTCTCGGCGACGAGGCGCTCGATCTCCTCGGTCACCGGCATCAGCTCGTGGATCGCCATGCGGCCCTTGTAGCCGGTGTTGCCGCACGAGGTGCAGCCCACGGGACGGTAGAGCTTCGGCGGCTCCTGGTCGGGGTCGAACGGGAACTTCGCGTGCGTGAGCTCCTCGATCGACGGCGCGTACGGCTCCTTGCAGCGGTCGCAGAGCTTGCGGGCGAGCCTCTGGGCCAGGACGCTGTCGAGCGACGAGGCGACGAGGAACGGCTCGATCCCCATCTCGACCAGACGGGTAAGGGCCGAGGGCGCGTCGTTCGTGTGGAGCGTCGAGAGCACGAGGTGGCCGGTGAGGGCGGCTTCGACCGCGATCTGCGCGGTCTCTCGGTCGCGGATCTCACCGATGAGGACGATGTCGGGGTCGGATCGAAGGATCGAGCGCAGCGCCGAGGCGAACGTGAGGCCGGCCTTCGGGTTCGTCTGCACCTGGTTGATGCCGGCCAGGCGGTACTCGACCGGGTCCTCGACCGTGATGATGTTCACGTCGGGCTTGTTCTTGATGTTCAGCGTCGCATAGAGCGTCGTCGACTTGCCCGATCCCGTGGGGCCGGTGACGAGGATCGCCCCGTACGGCTTCATGTACGACTCGCGGAAGCGCTGGAAGTTCTCCGGCAGGAAGCCGAGGTCCGACAGCTGCAACAGGACGCTCGACTTGTCCAGGATCCTCATGACGATCTTCTCGCCGTGGACCGTGGGAAGGGTCGCCACGCGGATGTCGATCTGCTTTCCCTGGAGGACCAGGCCGATGCGGCCGTCCTGCGGGATGCGGCGCTCGGCGATGTTGATGTCCGCCATGATCTTGAGCCGGCTCGTGATCCCGGCCTGGACCGACTTCGGCGGGTTCATGACCTCGTGGAGGACGCCGTCGATCCTGTACCGGACGCGGAGGTCCTTCTCGCCCGGCTCGATGTGGATGTCCGAGGCGCGGTCCTGCACCGCCTGGGTGATCAGGAGGTTGACGAGCTTGATGATCGGCGCGTCTTCGGCCCCCGCGGTGGCGAGCTGGGCCTCGAGGTCGTGAGCGGCCTCGTTGACCTGCTCTGCGGCCGCCTCCTCCACCAGCGTCTCGGCCGTGCGGTCGAGGCGGTAGTGGCGTCCGATCGCCGCGGCGACGTCGGCCTTGGTGGCGACGACGGTCTTGACGTCGCGCTTGCTCATCGCGCGGATGTCGTCGACCGCGACCACGTTGGCGGGGTCGGCCATGGCGACCACGAGGCGGCCGTTGTCGTCGAAACCTATCGGGATGCAGTTGTGGCGGCGCGCGACCAGCTCCGGGACGAGCGCGACGGCAGACCCGTCCACCTTCGTCTCGGTGAGGTCGACGAACTCGAGCCCGAGCTGTTGAGCCAGGATCGAGACGAGCCCGGCCTCGGTGACGTGGCCCAGCTCGATCAGGACGCGGCCGAGCGACCGCTGCCTCTGCGCGGCCTGGTCCTTCGCTTCCTGTAGCTGCTGCTCCGTTACGAGACGCCGGGCGAGCAGGAGCTCGTCGAGCCCCGCCGTCCGCGCCTTCGAAGTAGAAGTGACCGTCATCTGATCCCCTGGTATCGCGACCGTGGCCTCCCCATAGGCCCTTTATCGGCCGCTCACCCTCCGACTGAAGGGCCAGTTGCGGCGATCATCCGCCCCTACGGCACGGCTGCGATGGGTTCTAGCCGCCGCAGGACGCCGAACAAGATCCGCAGCATGAGGGCCTTCACGTCCTCCCTGGATCTGGGGTCGCAGGCGACGACGTCGGCCTCGTCGCCGAGGTCGAGGCGGTCTCGAACCGAAGCGAGCACCGCGGCCTCGTCCACGCCCGGGTCGTCGAGGTGCGAGACCCCCACCACGAACGGCACGTCGGCGTACGCCCGGAACGTCTCGAGCTGCCGGGCGGCCTCGGCCGCGGACCGCTCGTCGGCGCCGTTGACGAGCAGGACGAACCCGATCATCCCCTCGGACAGGACCTCCCACATCACCTCGAACCGGCGCTGGCCGGGGGTCCCGAACAGCAGGAGCGACAGCCCGTTCGGGAGCGACACCCGGCCGAAGTCCATCGCGACCGTCGTCGTCTCCTTGCAGGCGCGGGTGTCGTCGGAGATCTCCCGCTCGGTCCCCAGCACCGCCACCTCGCTTATCGCCTGGATGAGCGAGGACTTCCCGGCCGCGAACGGCCCGGTCACGACGATCTTGAGCGGGCGCTGGGCCCGCCCGTCGGCGCGGTTGCGCCTCACGAGCGCCCGGGGCGCGGGCTGGTGGCTCACAGGCCCTTCACCCCGTCGATGAGCCTCGAGATCAGCCCGCGGGTGACCTGATCGTCGTCCTCGACCCGTCGTGGAGTCTTCGGCGGCGCCGGCGGGCCGTCGAACGCCATGCCGCCGAGGGCCTGCATCGGGTCGACGTCGTCGAACAGGCCGGCGAGCTCCCGAGCCGCGGTCGAGCGGTCGACGGCCGGGGCCTCGTGGGCCTCGGCCGGAGCCTCGTGGGCCTCGGCCGGAGCCGGCGGGACCAGGCCGAAGGCGTCGGCGGGCTCCATGGCGAGCTCGGCGAGGAACGGGTCGGGCTCCTCGGCGGGGTCGGGGGCCGGGGCCGCGGTCCGGACGGGCTCGGGGGCCGGGGTCTCGGCCGGCGGGGCCAAGTCGAAGGCCGCCATCGCCGGGGCCGGAACCTCGTGGCCGTTGGGCTCTTCGGCCGGCTCGACCGCCCCGGGCAAGAACGTGTCCTCCGGGAGGGTGTCAGACACGGCAGACATGTCTGTCATGTCTGTCATGTCTGACGCCGGCTCCGAGGACGGTGTCTCGTGCGCGGGCGCCGGGGCCGGTGCCGGGCTCGATCCCGCCGTCACCAGGCCGGCGGCCGCCAGGCCGAACAGGAGCTTCATCGCCTCGAGGTCGTCCAGGTGGGCGGCCCCCGCTATCTCGGAGACGGTCCGGTGGCCGTCGACCAGGACGAGGACCCGCCACTCCGCGGGCGTGACGTTGATCTGGACGGCGCCCTCGGGTGGCTGCGGCGCCATCGTCAGGACGGCCTCCTCGGACGGGACGAGCGTCTGGATCTCCGCGAGCTCCTCCAGGCGCCGGGAGACGTCCCGCAGGAGAGCGTCGACGTCGAGCGACGTCTCGGCCCCGGCCGGGGTCGCTGCGCCGGGGGTCCAGGTGAAGTCCCCCCGGCCCCACCTCACGAGGTCGAACGTGAGGTCCTCGATCGCGCCCTGAGGCGTCGAAGCCGGCGTCCGGCGGCCGTAGCGGGGCGTCGCGCTGCGGACGGCGCCGTCGCGGAAGAACAGGCTGCCCGCGCCGCCGTCCCGCGTGATGTCGAGGCCGCCCGTGCGGCGGGCGCCGCCGATGAGGCGGAGCACGTCTTGGAGCGTGAAGTCGTCGAGCGTTCCGGTGAGCATGTCTGGTCCTCCCCTCGTAGGCCGCGGCTACTGCCAGCTCGGCACGGGCGTGGCGGGCGGCTCGGCGGGGGCCGGGGAGTCGGTGAGGACGTCGAACGGCGTGCGGGCGTCCGTCTCCTCCATCACCTTCGCGACGCGCTCGGCGATCCGGCGCATCTCGAACAGCACGAGGCCGACCTTGGCCCCCTTCGCCGTGACGCAGACGAGCACGCAGTCGCGGCCCGCGGCCATGAGGATCACGTGGCCCTTGGGGCCCTCGATGAAGACCTGGGCCAGCTCGCCCTTGCCGAGCTCCGAGGCGGCGCGCTCTCCGAGCGTGAGGAGGGCGGCGCTCATCGCGGCGAGGCGGTCCTCCTCGACGTGCGGGGGCAGCGCCGACGCCATCGGGAGGCCGTCGGCGGTGACGACCGCGGCGGCCTCGACCTCGGTAGAGATCGTGAGGAAGTCGTCGAGGGCGGTCGAGAGCTGGTCTGCCTTGGTCACGGGGGGTCCTCCTGCCTAGTCACGAATGGCTAGTCATCCGCTTCGGCAGGGGGGCCGAAAACCTTGAATCCGGTGGGTCAGCCCGGCCGGTGCGCTCCTATCGCGTGGATCGCCGCCGCCGACATCGCTTCTAGCGGCGCGGCCTGGCCCGTCCAGATCGTGAACGACGCCGCGGCCTGACGAACGAGCATCCCCAGGCCTCCCCAGGCCTCGGCGCCCGCGGCCCTCGCCGCCTCAACGAGCTTGGTCGAGGGCGGCGCGTAGATGAGGTCGACCACGCACTGGCCGGGGCGGAACTCGGCTTCGGGAAGCGCGTGCTCGCCGGCCATTCCGAGCGGCGTCGCGTTGACGACGAGGTCCATCTTCCCGGCCAGCTCCGCGGCGTCGGCCCAGTCCGCGGCCTGTGGTGAGGCGGTCGCGGCGAGGCGCGCGACCTCGTCGGAGCGGTCGCCGCTGCGGCCCGCGACCGTGATCTCGCTCGCCCCGAGGGTGTCCAGGGCCTTCACGACGGCGCGGGCCGCTCCCCCGCTCCCGAGAACGAGCGCGCTCCTGCCCCCGGCGGCGAAGCCGGTGTCGCCTGCGAGGAACTCCGCGAAGCCGTCCACGTCGGTGTTGTGGCCGATCAGCTTGTCGCCGATCCGCTGGATCGTGTTCACCGCCCCGACGTCGCGCGCGTCGCCCGAGAGCTCGTCGAGGAACTCGATCACCGTCTCCTTGTGCGGCATCGTGACGTTCGCTCCGGCCGCGCCGAGCGCGCGCAGGCCCGCCACCGCGTCCTTCAGCAGCGACGGTTCGACCGGCCACGCGAGGTAGTGCCAGTCGAGAGAGGTACGGCGGAACGCGACGTTGTGTATGACGGGCGAGAGGGTGTGGTCGAGCGGCCACCCCATGACCCCGACGAAACCCGCGTGCTGCTTCACGAGCAGCCCAGGGCCTCGTAGGCGGCCTTGTCCACGAGGAACTCGTCGTAGGTCGCGCTGAACGCGTGGCGGCCGTCGCAGTCGGCGAGCACGTAGAACAGCCAGTCGCCGTCCGCGGGCTCGGCCGCGGCGCTGAGCGCCTCGGCCCCCGGTGCGCCGATCGGCGTGGGCGGCAGCCCCGGATACCGCCGCGTGTTGTAGGGCGAGTCGACCGCCAGCTCCGACAGGGTCAGGTCGAGCTTGTGGTCGCGGATCGCGTAGTTCACGGTCGCGTCGATGCCGAGCTTCTCGCCGATCTCCAACCGGTTGTAGATCACGCGCGCCACCTTCGGTCGTTCGGAGTCGATCTTCGCCTCGGCCTCGATCATCGACGCGATCACGATTGCCTCGTAACGGCTGTAGCCCATCGCCTCGGCGGTCGCGAAGTCGATCGGGGCGACCTGCTCCTCCATCTCCTCTACGAGCCGGCGGGCGACCGCGACCTCGTCTTCGTCCTCGCCGATCTGAGAGGTCGACGGGAACAGCAGGCCCTCGTGGCTGGTCACGCCGTCGGGCAGCAACGACGAGCGCAGCTTGCCCTTCTCGAGCACCCTCAGGAAACGCTC
>DASQEJ010000141.1:0-17537 GCA_035633715.1 Actinomycetota bacterium
GGTGGGGCGTACTGGGATTGAACCAGTGACCTCTTGCGTGTCGAGCAGGCGCTCCCTCACGCGATCAGCTCATCAAGCTCCTTGAAAGCGTCGGTCGCCATCTCGAGAGTGTCCAGAACGGCGTGGACAAAGCTCTCCTCAGATCCGGGGGGTGGAGCCTTCGCCGTGAACTGGATCTCAGGCCCTCGAGCCACTGCGAGGAAGATCGGATGTGGGGTCTCTTCCTCTAGATAGGCCCGAGCGGCATCGCGGTCGCGGAGCCGCTCGACGTCGCCTTCCTCGATCAGCGAGTAAGCCCAGACACTCCAATCGTCCAGCACATCTTCGACTCGAGAGAACAAGAATCGATTGCCGGCTTGATTGATGACGCCTGCCAGAGGCACGTTGTACTTGTGGAAGACATGCTCGAGGTGAGCCTCTTCCGTGGGCTGCCAGGGATAGGCCTCGGCCTGAAAACTGAGTTGATCACCCATCAACGGCTCCAAACGATCGGCTCGCCAAAGCATGAATCAAATCGCTCTCCTTGATTATCGTCCCACTCGAGCCGTGAGTGAACCTCCAAGTGCTCCGGGAACCAATCGAGGGGCGCCTGAATTACATCAAACCCCTCACCCAGAAGCGCCCCGACAGTTGAATATCTGACCGCATCCCGCCTCCTCGCCCTACGCCCGGGAACCAGCTCCGCTGCTCGTTCCACGTCGACGCGTCCGAGGATCAGGGAGAGCGTGGCCTGATCCGCTTGAGGCTTGCGCTTGAAATCTGGGCCTGATGCCTTGACGAGTCCGTATTGCGTCACGTCGTCCTCAGGCCGCAGCGGTGGAAGCTCACCCACTTGCAGCAGTACCTCCTCGTGTGAGCCGCTACGGGGATATGGCCGCCTCGCGACAAAGGCCCTGTTGCCAGGGCCTTTGTTGGTGGGGCGTACTGGGATTGAACCAGTGACCTCTTGCGTGTCGAGCAAGCGCTCTCCCGCTGAGCTAACGCCCCCTTGGACGGCAATCCTAGCCGAGCACCACTGCGGCCGGGACTGGAGGCGGCGAGCGGAATCGAACCGCTGTACAGGGCTTTGCAGGCCCTTGCCTAAACCACTCGGCCACGCCGCCAAAGCGTGGATCGTCCGGCCTCGGAGGATAACCGGAGCTACCTCGGCCCCTCACGACTCGATCCCGCACTGCCGGCAGACCAACGAGCCCATCACCATCGACAGTCGCGTGCCAACGCAGCGGGGGCATCTCTGCAGCAACGCCGTCCACGCAGGGTCGCGTTCCTGACAGTCGGGGCACACGAGGATCTGCTCACCGTCGATCACGCCCCTCGCCCACGGTGACGCCCCGCGCACCGGGTCCGTCTGGACCTTCTGGCACAGGTGGCACGGCATCGAGCGCGCGCTAGCGCTTGAACGACGGCAGCGCGCCCGCGCCGGCCCGGCCCCCGACCAAGCGCCACGCAGCCGGCAGCACTCCCGCGGCGATCAAGAGCTTCACGAGCTCTCCGAGCACGAACGGGTAGAGCGCGAGCGTCAGAGCCTGCTCACCCGAGTAGCCAAGGAAGTGGGCGATCCAGCTGACGCCCATCGCGAAGACGACGACCTCGCCGACGAGCATCGCCCCGATGGCGCTGCCGACGCTGCGATCCCAACCGAGCTGCGCGAGGAGCCCGATGACGGCGGCCGCGACGACGAAGCTCCACAGGAATCCGGTCGTAGGAGCGCCGGTCAGCCAGACCAGGCCCGAGTGGCCCTCGGCGAACACCGGGAGCCCCGCGGCCCCCTCTCCGAGGTAGAGCAACATCGACGCCGCTCCGCGCCACGCCCCGAGCGACGCCGCAACGAGCATCACACCGAGCGTCTGACCCGACACCGGGACGGGCGTGAACGGGAGCCGGAACGAGATCTGCGCGAGCCCCGCCATCACGGCGCTTCCCAGCACGACGAGCATCACGTCGGTGAGCAGCGCGGAGCGCGCGGTGGTCCTCCGGCCGAGCGCGTGCGCGAGTGCCGTCATCGGTGTCCTTCCTCCTCGGTCGGTCCTTCGTCCGCGGGAAAGATAAACCCCCGCGACGCCGCCGTTAGGAAGGCGTGTCGAGCTCCCTGTTCCCGTAGGCCCTCAGGGCTTCCTCGAGCGCGATCTCGGCCGAGATCCCGTCCTTCACGACGCCGAGCCACCACAGCCCGACGAGGTCGAGCACCTTACGGGCCTCCGGCGAGAGCTTCATCTCGAGGTCGATCGACCGGCTGCGGCACGCGACCTCGGCCTCGACGAGGCACTTGATCCCCGCCGCGGTCAACAGCGTGACGCCGGCGCAGTCGAGCTCGAGGGCGGCGGGCTTGGAGAGCAGCGCCTTGCGGAGGGCGGCCTGCAGCGCCTTGCACGTCGACACGTCGAGCTCGCCGCTGCACCGGATGATCGAGCGTCCGGCCGCGTGGTCGACGGAAACCGACAGATCGCCTACCCGCATCGCATTCGCCCCCTATGACCGCCCGGGGACTCCGTGCAACGAGCAGCGCGCCGTCTCCGGGGCGGCCGACTGCTTGGCCTGTCGGTGCTCTTTTCCCTTGGAAAAGGCGAGCGAAACCCGGCCTACTTCAGGCTGGGCCCCCCCACGAAGCGGCCGACGACGCCGCTGGTGGGCGAGGCGGGCGTCGCGCCCGGGCGGTCGCACGGCGCGATGCTGTTGTCGACGAAGGAGGTCCACGCCGTTCCGTCCGGCCCGACCACGACGTCGATGAAGTCGAGCGCGTCATAGCAACGACGGGGGCCGCAAGCGCGCTCGGCGACCGCGTCACTCGGGTCGTTGATCGGACCGGAGTAGAAGACCGGCTCTTTGTCGAAGACGTTCGCCGAGGTGGTCATGTAGAAGTTCCACTTGGCGTTTTCGTAGTCGCGCTCTTCCATCTTGCCCTTCACGTCGTCGGTGCCGTAGTACGCGATGGCGACCTTGCCCGGCCCGCCTGCGTCGACGGTCGCCAGCGCGACCTCGGTGAGGCCCGGCATCCCGATCTTCATCGGACGGCTCCACGAGTACCCGCCGTTGTCGGAGACCGCGAGGCGCGGCAGCCGGTCCTTCTCGAGCCACACGTAGTAGACGTTGCCCTTCGCGTCGACCGCGACGCTCGGGTCCGGCCCCCAGATCGCGGTGCCGCGGGGCGCGACGCGGACGTGCTCCCACGTGATGCCCTCGTCGCGGCTCATCGCGATCCACGGCTCCTCGCAGTGCTCCTTCGGGAGGAAGATCGTGCCGTCGTCGCCGACGACGCCGTGGCCGTGCAGCCCGCCGCAGTCGCGTGCGCCCGGGGCGCCTTCCTGGACCTCGGCCGGGTGGAAAGCCGGCTCACCGGTCGGCGTCCACGAGAGCCCGCCGTTCAGCGACTTGCTGCACGAGGACGTAGCGACGTCGTTCCAGCAGTAGTAGACGACGTTGTCGTAGCCGACCGTCGTGCTCGACACCGGCGGGCCGGCGAAGAGCGTCTGGTGGTCGTTGACCGGACGGCCGCAGGCGAGCGGGTTCGTGACCCAGCTCTCGCCCTTGTCGTCGCTGAAGGACATGTAGGAGCACGCGACGGTGAGGTCGATCGTGAACACGCGGTCCGTGCGGTCGTCGACGTAGACGTAGGGGTCGAGCGTCACCGGGTGCGACTTGACCCCGGCGAGGTTCGGGGACTTGTCCTCCCACGTCTTGCCGTTGTCGGTCGACCGCATGATGGCCGCGCCCAGGCCCGGGGTGCCGACGAAGAAGACGTCGCCGTCCGAGTCGAGGCCGAGGGTGGGCTCGAGAGCGTCGACCCCGGGGTAGTAGGCCACGGCCTCGGGGGCCGCCGCTGCCGCGGGGCCGTTGCGGATGACCTTGCCGCCCTCGTAGTGGGCGACGGCCTTGCCTGCCGAGCCGTCGGGCTTCGCGTCTGCGGTCGAGAAGACCTGCAGCGCGCCGGCGGCGACCAGCGCGATCGCGATCGCGAAGGCGGTGACGTGGCGGAATCGATTGACGAGCAAGACCAACCCCCTGGGGACGGCGCGGCGGACCGACGAGTGCTTCGGTCGCATGGTTCTCCGCCCGCGCCCGTTCCCCTTTCCCCCGGGGTGGGCCGGGGTGGGGGCTTTCGTCCCTATTCGTCCCCGTAGGGTGAGGGCGTGGAAGCGCGCATCCCGCCCCCGGTCGAGCCGGGGATGACCGTGGCCGTCGTCTCGCCCTCTTACGGCGCTCTCGCGCAGTGGCCGCATCGCGCGGCGCGCGGCGTCGCCTACCTGGAGTCGCTCGGGCTCCGAGTCCGGTCGATGCCGAACGCTGCCCTGGCGGACCCGCACCCGCCGTGGGTGTCGGCCCCGCCGGAGGTGAGGGCCGAGGACCTCCACGAGGCCTTCTCCGACGACGAGGTCGGCGTCGTGCTGTGCGGGATCGGCGGCAACCACTCGAACCAGGTGCTCCCCCACCTCGACTTCGACCTCGTCGCGTCGCACCCGAAGGTCTTCCAGGGCTACTCGGACATGTCCGTCCTCCACTGGGCGTTTTTGCGGCGCGCCGGCCTGGCGACCTTCTACGGTCCCGCCCTCGCGCCGGAGCTCGGCGAGCTGCCGTCGCCGTTGCCCTACACCGACCGGTGGCTGCGCGCCGCGTGGTTCCGCACCGAGCCGCTGCGCTACGAGCCCGCGTCGGAGTGGACCGACGAGTTCCTCGACTGGGACACGAACGCGGACGTGCGGCCGCGCGAGACGAAGCCGTCGCCGGGCTGGCGGACGATCCGCGAGGGCGTCGCCGAGGGGCCCGTGATCGGCGGCTGTCTCGAGACCGTGTGCTGGCACGTCTTCGGGTCCGAGGACTGGTTCGTGCCCGAGGGGGCGATCTGGCTGCTAGAGACGTCGGAGGAGGCGCCGTCGCCCGCGCACGTCGACGGCTACCTCACCGATCTGGAGCTGGCCGGCGTCTTCGACGCGGCCGCGGGCCTCGTCGTCGGCCGGCCCATGGGCTACCGCGACGAGGACGTCGAGGTCCTGTGGGAGGTCGTCGAGGCGCGGACCGCGGCCGCCGGGATCCCCGTGCTGGCCGGGATCGACTGCGGCCACACGGACCCGATGATGACGGTCCCGTTCGGGGTGCCGGCGCGGCTGGACGCGGGGGCGCGGGCGTTCGAGGTGCTGCTGAGCTAGGAGGCGTTGAAGCGCAGGATGTCGATCCCGCGCGTCACGTCGATCGCGTACACGATCTCGTCCGTGATCCAGTAGCTCGCGATCGTCGACCCGCCGAGCGGCAGGAAGTGTCCGACCTCGGAGATCGCGCCGTCCGGCGCGACGTCGAGGAACCGGGTCCCGTGCTCGAACCATGCCGCCGTGACCAGGCCCCCGTCGCGGAAGTCCGGGTGCTCCTGGAACCACATCGCGGTGCAGCCGAGGACGTTCGCGACAGGACTCCCGTCGGAGTACGTCCCCGCGCTCGCCCGGTACTGGCCGGTCATCTGGAACGTCCCGGTCTTGCGCCACCGGCTCGCGTTCCACGTCATGAACGTGCCGGAGTTCTCGTCACAGCGCGTCTCGGCGAACGTCTCCTCCTGCACGAGCACGAACTTGTCCTTGCCCCCGCGGGGCCAGCGGCTCGAATGGAGCAGGCGGTTGTCCATCGTGGTCGCGCTCGCGACGAGCTTGGGCCGGGCCGGGTTCTTGCGGGCGTCGAGCAGCCGCAGGATGCGCGTGGACGCGAGCACGATCCCCGGCGCCACCTCGGTGGTGTCGAACCCGTCGCCCGGCGTGACGCCGCCGCCCCAGCTACCGGCGATGCGCGGCTCGGTGGGCTCGCGCAGGTCGACGATCGTGCCGCGGGACCCGTACGCCCACTTGCAGTCCAGCACGCAGGCGAAGTTGTGGTCGCGGGTGTTCTCGAGCTCGGCGAGCTTCACCGGCGTCTTCTTGTCGGTCACGTCCCAGACGTAGAGCCTCCGGAACCGGGTGTCGTCCGACATGATCAGGACCTTGCCGTTCGTGTCGACGTCCTCGTTCGCGAACTGGAACCCGATGGGGTTGATGCTCTGGAGCGCCGGGGCGAGCGGATCCGAGACGTCGTAGATCGAGAAGCTCTTCGCGCCTGCGACGTAGAGGTAGTCGCCCACGAGGCGGGCGCCGGTCGGGCTGCCTGCCTCGAGCGGGACGGTCGTCACGTGCTCGACGTTCGAGCTCGCGAACCCAGTCGCGGGCGCCCCCGAAGACGGCGCGGCCGCGAGCCCCGCCACGAGCGCGGTCAGGACCGCGACGCTCCAGCTCTTCCGGGTTCTCCTCATGCATCGCCCTTTCGCCGTCCGGGCTGCGGCTCCCGCCGCCGGGACCAAGTTGGCCAAGCTCACGCCCCGGAAGCACGTAGACCGCCGGGCGGAGGTAACGGCTAGATCGAGGCGATCGAGCGCATCCGGCGGCGCGGATACCGCGCGGGCGGGCGCTCCCCGCCGGCCACGACGAGCCTGACGACGCGAGCCCGGTTCCCGGCGTACGGCTCGAGGAGCTCGAGCATGCGCGCGTCGTCGGCGTGCGGCTCCCCCGCCAGCGTCCACGACACGAGGCTGGGCAGGTGGAGGTCGCCGACGATCACCGCGTCGGGGTCGCCGAACGCGGCCCCCGCGACGACGGCGGCGGTCCACGGGCCGACGCCGGGCAGCGCCAGCAGACGGCGCCGGGCGGCGTCGCCGGTGAGGGCCGCGGCCTCCTCGAGACGGTGCGCGTAGGAGCACGCCCGCCTGATCGTGTCCGCGCGGCGGCGCTCGATGCCGAAGCGGTGGAACGAGTGGTACGGGAGCGACGCGAGGAGCCCGGGAGACGGAGGCAGCCGCAGGCGGTGGGGCGGGAGACCGAGGGGGCCGGGAGCGGGTTCGCCGTGGGCCCACACGAGCCGGCGGTAAGAGCGGTGGGCCTCTTCGCTCGTGACCTTCTGCTCGAGGATCGCCGGGACGATGCTCTCGACCACCGCGCCGGAGCGCCCGACGCGCAGGCCCTGCAGACGCCGGTTCAACGAGCGGACGATCGGATCGGTGGGGTCGAACGCAGAGCGGTCGTCGTGGAGGCCGAGGACGTCCGGGGCGTGGTCGAGGAGCCATGCGGCCCCCGGCCCCCACGCCTCGACCTCGACGACCGGAGGGCGGACCGCGAACCAGGCGGCGGCGGGGCCTTCGGGGGTCGTCGTGGCGCGGCACGCGTCGCGCCGGGCGAGCCGGATCGTCGGGTCACCCCCGCCGTGACGCAGCGGCCGCAGCGTGAGCAAGAGGTCGAGCGGGCCGTCGAGCGGCAGCGTCCGTCGCGTCACGACGTCAGCGTAGGCGACGCCTGTGACGGTTCCACGTCGTTTCGTCGCGGCCCCCGACGCGCCGAGGGGGCGGCGCTCGAAGCGCCACCCCCTCTACGGCTCCCATGCCCCCTCTAAAGACCTACGTCGCCTTGGCGCTCACCTTCAGCGACGCGGCGCTGTGGTTGCCCGCCTTGTCGTAGGCGACGACGTAGTACCAGTACGTGATGCCCTTGGCGACGGTGTCCGCGTACGACGCCGTGGTCGACGTCCCGATCTGGGTGAACGTCCCCGTGGCCGACGTCGAGCGGAACACCTTGTATCCGGCGAGCCCGCTGCCGCCCGAGTCCGTGGACGCCTTCCAGGTGAGGCTGATCTTGCCGCGGCCCCCGGACGCCTTGAGCGCCGTCGGAGTGGTCGGCGCCGTCGTGTCGCCGGCGTTCGTCCTGGCCGAGGCCGTGTTCGAGGGCGCGGACTCGCCGCCCGCTCCGTAGGCCTTCACCCGGTAGTAGTAGGTCGTCCCGGCCGCAAGACCGGTGTCCCTGTAGGTCACGGTCCCGGCAGCCGTCGTCGCCACCTGCGTCCAGCCGAGGACGCCGTCGGCGGAGCGCTCGACGTTGTAGCCGCTCTCGCCGGCCACGTCGGTCCACGCGAGGTCGATCTGGCTCGTCGACCCGGCGACCGCCGCGGCGGTCAGACCCGACGGAGCCGCCGGAGCGGGGGTCGGTGTCGGCGTCGGCGTGGGAGTGGGCGTGGGGCTCGGCGTCGGCGCAGGCGTTGCGGCCCCGCCGTAGGAGAGGTCGATCCAGTAGACGCCCCCGCCCGAGGCCGAGCTGACCCGGACCTTGTAGGTCCCGGTGGTCGCGGGACGGGCGCTGACCGTCTCCTGGCGGAAGTTGGCCTCCGTCGCCGAGTACGCCAGCCGCTCGCCTCCCGGGCCCACGAGCTCGAGGTTGAAGTCCGGCGTGCCGACGCCGGCAGGACGGTCGGCCATGACGACGGTGGCGGCGATCGGGACCGACGCGTCGGTCACGGTGAACGCATGGTCGGCAGACGACCCCGAGGTCAGCGACCCCTCGATGAACGTGTGCGTCGGGGAGCCCGGGTGCGATCCGGCGAGCGCCGATGCTGCATCGACCGCCGCGTAGGCGTCGAGCCGGCCCGCGCCGGTCTCGTTGTCGAGGCCCGGCTTGGCCCAGTCGACCGCCGTCTGCGTCATCAGGTCCTTGACCGGCACGGACATCGAGGCGTCGACGACGCCGTCGGCGCAGTCGGCCACGACGTCGGCCGTCGCGCAGGCCGTGCCCGAGGGGACGAGCGAGGGGTTCGCGTCGAGCATGAGGGCCGCGACGCCTGCGGCGAACGGAGTCGCCTGGCTCGTGCCGCTCATCCTGACGTAACCGCCCCCGGAGTTCGCCGAGGCGGCCGTGATGTCCACCCCGTACGAGACGATGTCGGGCTTCGTACGACCGTCCGCGGTAGGCCCGCGCTTGGACATCCACCAGAGCGCGAAGCCGTCACCGGACGGCCCCCCGCCGATGGGGTCGGACATGTTGCCGACGCCGAAGCCGTACTTGGCCGAGGCCGGGAAGCTGACGGTGCCGGGGTCGGGCGCGCCGTTGCCCATCGCCGAGAACGTCGTCACGCCGGAGGCGGCGAGGCGGTTGACGAGGCGCGAGGTCGTGTCGGTGCCGTCCGACGGGGTCTTGCCGTTGAGGCTCATGTTGACGATCTCGATGCCGAGCGCCGACTGGTTCGCGAGCACCCACTCGAGAGACGCGTCGAGCGCCGACACCGTCGAGCCGGAGCTGCCGACCTTCACGGAGACCAGCGCGGTCCCCGGGGCGACGCCCTTCATCGTCGGGTCCCCGTCGCCCTCGCCCGCGGCGATCGAGGCGACGTGGGTGCCGTGGCCGTTCGTGTCGATCATCCACGTGCTGCCGCTGCACGTGCCGGTGCTGCAGTCGACGCCGCCGATGACCTTTCCGTTGTCGAGGTCGGGGTGAGAGGTGTCGATGCCGCTGTCGAGGACGGCCATTACGAGGTCGTCCTTGCAGTACTGGCGGGTCCCGGGGCACAGCGTGCTCGCCTCGTTGTTGCCGTCGACCGAGAAATCGAGGGCCGCGCGGTCTGCGCCGGCAGCCCGCTTCGCGGTGTCGACGGCGAGCTCGACCGCCGCGTCCTCCTGGATCTGGACCACGCCGGGGCGGCGCGCGAGCGCGCGCACCTGGTTGGGGGTCATCTCTGCGGAGAAGGCCGCGAGGCTCTCGTATTCGTAACCGGTCTCGAAGTCACCGACCGCGTCCCTCGCCTGAGCGGCGCGGGCGCTCGAAGAGCCGCCGTCGAAGACGGCGATCACGCCGACCTTCTCGTCAGCGGTGGCGCGCGCGAGCCGGCGGTCGAGCGAGTCGAAGATCTTGTCGCCGTCGCCGTCCACTCCGCCGGACCGTGCGCCGGCGAGGCCCGCCGGGCCGGCCGCGACCGCGAACAAGATCCCGACGACCGCGGCGGCCAGGGTCGCCCTCGGCTTCGTCGAGGGCGGCACAATCCCCATTGATCGCATCTAACCTCCCAAATCGGTCACTTCCGGCACCATAGGAAGCGGTGGGCGAGGACGCCATGACCCGTCTTGATCAAATTCGCACTAGCCCGAAAGTGACCGCCGTAGTCGCCGTGCAGCGGTCCCCCCGCGCTTGTTTCCAGCATTTGACAACAATTACGCCTGGAAACACAAGCAATTTCCTCCGTGGGTGACTAGTCCCCGTTTGGCCGCCGCGACTGGCTCGCCCGAAATCGGCGCAGTCCTCCCCGTTAAAGGGTGCGCCGGAGCCCCCCGATAAACGGTGCAACACACCGAATCGGACAACCGCGCTGGGGCGGCTCGAGCTGGGAACCTGGGGATGAGGCGAGAAGAAGGATTCACTCTTTCGGAGTTGCTGGTGGCATGCCTCGTCATGTCCATCCTGCTGGGCCTGGGCGCGTACTCGCTCCGCCGTTACTGGCAGACCCGCGCACTCCACGGAAGCATCGACGAGGTCGTGAGCGAGCTCCGTACGGAGCAGCAAAAGGCGTCCTCGGAATCCCATCCTTGGGTGTGGGGCGTGTGGTTCAAGCAGGGCTCGGGCCGTTGGGGCGTCGTCCGCGGGAACGCGTCGACCGGCACATGCGCCCTCCAGTCCCGGCGCTCGCTGCCCGCCAGCGTGACCTTCGCCGGAGCTTCGTTCGCCGACGTGACGTCTCCCGGCCTGTCCGCGAGCTGCGCGAACGAGGCGGAAGCGGGAGCCGAGGTCGCGCTGTTCTTCCCGAGGGGCACGGCCACCGAGGGATCCGTCAGCCTGCGGCATCTCGAGGTCGGCGGCGGCGCCGCGCGGACGATCACCGTGTCGCCGATCACCGGGCGGGTGACGTCGCCGTGACGACCTGCTCTCGCCGCGAGCGCGGTCTCACACTGATCGAGACGCTGGTTGCGATCACGATCTTTTCGATAATGACCGTCGGCATCGTGCCGATGATCGCCGCCTCGATGAAGGGCGGGAGCACCGCGAGGACCGGGTCGGTCGCGCGCAACGCCGCGTCGAAGACGCTCGAACGGCTGCGCGGCCTCCAGTACCACGTCGCGTACTCCTCCACGCCGCGCAAGGTCGACCTGCTCGACCACTTCTTCCCCGGCCGCACGCCTGCGTACGTCGCGAGCGTCGGTACCGGCTACGACGCCGCCACGCAGTCCTACGTCACTACGTGCGACGCCGTTTCCACCGACAGCGCGTGCAAGGCGCTGCCGAACGCGTCCGAGATCCCTCAGGGCTTCCTCGTCGAGGTGAGGGCGACCTTCAGGCAGCCCGCGAACCCGACGGCCACGGCCGCGGTCCCCGCGACGTACGCCTGGGACGCCGCCTCCGGCAACGACGCGCCGCCGAGCGAGCTCCTCGAGGTGAAGGTCACGACCGCCTGGTCCGTCGGCTCGGAAGCGCGGACCTTCGACCTCACGAGCTATCTCGGCGCCCGCGCCCGCGCTCCGCTGGCCGGACCCGCGGCCACCCCCCCGCCGTCGGGCGGCGGGTCGAGCGCGCCTCCCCCGCCCACGACCGTGAAGCTGCGGGCCGAGGCGCGGATCGACTACGGCTACGAGTTCACGACGACGTACCAGGACAACTCGAACCCGGCGAAGGTCAGCGAGTACTCCGCGACCCTCGGGACGGGCGTCGCGTACGGCGAGCAGCTGGACTCGGGATCGAAGGCCGAGCTACGGGTCACCGCGGGAGACACCCGCATCGTCAGGCCGCCGAACCCGGCGGTCGCCGGCGACGCGGGCCTCGAGCTCGCCTGGAGTGGAGCGGTGCTGGATGCGCAGGCGCCGCCCGACTCGGCGACGACCACGACGGCCTCGGCGCCGGAGTTCTACGCGATGCATTCGGAGACGCCGATCACCGGCGGCGCCGGCTATCTCGCGGCATCCGAGGTCGGGACGCTCTCAGGCCCTCGCGGCGCGGGGCCGACGGTCGCCGGCGGGCTGCCGTTCGTGAAGGGCTACTACGACCTGAACGGGACCACGGGCGTCAGCCCGGCGTCCGGCTTCGCCACGCACGCGTGGCTCATGCCGCAGCTCTCCGGCCAGCCCTCGGGCACCGAGACGACGACGAACCCACTCAACCACTACACGTCCGCGTTCTCGAGGAAGACGATCACGATCAGCGACTACGGCACCGGGGGTACGCCCTCGTACGCCGTCGACCCGCGTGGCGAGGTCTCGATCGACTCGACCCCGACGGCGCCCGCAGGGTCGCGCGCAGTGACGTCCAGCGCGACCATCCCGCCCCACGGGATGATCCTGATCTTCCCCTCGCACTACACGACGACGAACGCCGCCGTCCTCCAGATCAACCAGTTCGACGCGAACGTGAGCTGCGCCGCCCGTGCAGATCCCGGCGTGGCGTCCACGGCGACCGGTTCGTGGAAAGCAGAGCTCTGGTACTACGAGGACACGGACACGAGGGACAACAGGACCTCGTACTCGATCCGGCGCACGACCCTGCCGACGCAGACGCGCACGGACAACCCCACGGTCCCCTACGGCCACACGAACCCCCTGCAGGCGATCAAGGCCCAGAACGGCGGGAACGGCCCTCACGTGTACGACGTCTCCGGAACGGCCTACGACGTGTGGCTGTTCGCGGGCAACGGCAGGCGAGGGATCCTGACCGGATGGTCGCAGGGCGCCGTCCAGACGAGCATCTCGGGCGACGACCGCGTCGCCTCCGCGGAGCTCAACGGGGCGATCAGACTCGAGAGCTCGCCGGTGTGGGGGCCATGGCCGAACACCTCGACCGGGCAGGTCAGCCAGAAGCCCCAGTCGGACTTCACGTTCTCGATGGGCAAGCTCAGCTGCAAGGCGGAGGACTACCGGTGAGGCTGCACGACGAGGCCGGGTTCTCGCTCATCGAGATCATGATCGGGATCTTCCTGTTCTCGTTGATCGGGACCGGGCTGGTCTCCGTGCTCTTCTCCGTTGCCCGCGGCACCGAGACGACCGCTCGCAACGTGCGGGTGTCGGAAGAGGCGCGTCTCGGGCTCAACCGGATGGTCCGCGACGTCCGCGAGGCCGGGTGGGTCCAGCTGGCGAACAGCAACCCGGCCGCGACGCACGACTCGTTCACCGTCAAGATCGACTACGACGGCGACGGCGCGTTCACGAACCCGGCCGCCGGAACCGCCCAGGGCAGCTACGAGATCGTCACGTACACCTACGACGCAGGCGCCGACCGGATCACCCTGACGGCTCCCGGCGTGGGAACCGAGACGATCGTCCAGGGCGTCGACTGCGTCCGCGACGCCGCGGCCGCGTGCAAGAGCAACGTCTTCTCGTTCACGAGCAACCGCCTCGAGTACGACGGCAACGCCGACGGCGTGACGACCCTGCCCGAGATCGACGCGGCCCCCTGTCCCCCGCTGAGCGTCACGACCCTGGACGTCGCGTGCAGCAACGGCGTGCTCGTCGACGCGGAGCTCGCGACCATCACGAGCCTCAACGTCGCCGTCCGGCTCTCGGCCGGCGGGGGCTCTACCGACTACTACGCAGAAGCGCAGATGAGGAACCGGCGATGACCATCCTCGACAGATTGCGCAACGAGCGCGGCGTGGCGATCGTCACCGTCATGTTCGTCGGCGCGGCGATGACCGTCCTCACCACCACCGCTGCGTTCATGAGCGTGAGGGGGCTCCAGTCGACGAGCGCGGACAACCGGTCGGCGCGCGCGATGGCGGCGGCGGAGGCAGGCCTCGAGCGGTTCATGCTCGACGTCAAGAGAGGTGCCATCTCGGTCGCGAACATGAAGGAGGCCGGGTGCGGCAGCCCTCCGATCGCGCTGCCGCCGGGGACCCTCGGCCCGGGGACGTACGACGTCCAGCTCACGATCTACGAGCCGACGCAGCCGAAGAAGGTGCCGGATTCGCCATGGCAGATCGGAAACGACACCGTGGCGCCGTGCTCCACGCGTAGCGGCAACAACCTGTACGCGGTCACGGCGACCGGGAGGCAGGGGTCCGGGACGCGGGTGGTCCGCCAGGTGATCCGCGCGCTCCCGGGGAAGTCGAAGTTCCCGCTGGGGATCTACGCCGACAAGATCGACGCGAACGGGAACCCCGACATGAACAACATCAGCGTGTTCACGAGGGGCGACATCGCCGGACGCAGCAAGATCTCGCTGTCAGGGATCGACAGCAACTACACGATGAGAGACGTCTACGACCAGAGCGCGTTCGGCGGCTTCAGCTGGTCGGGCGGGCTGACCTGGGACAGCAACATCCCCGCAGCGGTCCACGCCACGGGCGAGATCTACCTCAAGGGCACGAACAGCCGCGGTCGCGAGCATCCACCGACCGCGAACTGCAACGCGAACGACACGCGCAACGGCGGCTACGCGCTCCAGAGCGAGTGGGACGGGAGCGCCTGCGGCGGGTGCACCAACAACGGCGTCCTCACGAGCGACACCTGCGGCGGCCTCGCCGGCTATCCGCCGACCGCCAAGTTCACGCAGAGCGACCTTGACCGGATCGCGCAGGTCCGCAACTTCACCGAGGACGAATACGCGGGATTGCGCGCGACGGCACAAGCGTCCGGCATCTATTGCAACTTCGCGCCCGCGGTCAACCAGTGCTGGAGGAACGGGGTCGCGGGCGGCACCGACACGAACTGGTCGACGGGTGAGCTTCCTACGACGTCGGCCACGCTGGTCGCGTACTTCGACTTCCCCGCGTCGACGAACACGAGCGGTAACACGATCACGTGGAGCGCGACGTGGAAGGCGCTCTCCGGAGTGATGTGCAACCCGACCGACCCGTCCGACAACAGGGTGCTGGTAGCGGTCGTCCGCAACGGAAACTTCCATTTCAGCGGGAACGCGCACGTCACGGGGGCGATCCTCACCCCGGAGGGGGACTTCGACTCCACCGGGTCGCCCATCCTGCACGGCTCCGTCACCGCTCGGACGTTTCGCGTACGCGGCAACGCGACCTTCGAGTCGTCGTCGTGCTTCGCCTCCCAGCTTCCGACGACGTCGAGCGAGCTGACGGTCGAGGGCTGGTCCGAGATCGACCGCTGAAGCGTCGCGGGGAGAGAACTACGCGGTTCGCAGCCCCGTAGCCGAAGGGGGCTATCTGCGAAACCCACCTTTCGGGCCATGGTCAACGCGACGCACCGCGGGCCATAGTCCTCCTACGTTGATCAGCGTACGCGGTAGCTCCGCGTGGCGTTTCGCCATTGCCCCCCCAGCCACTAGCAATGGAGATGACTTTGACCCGTGTCAGGAAAAAAGCACACGTACCGGTGACCGTGGCCTCCATCGTCGCCGTCGCACTGCCGCTGCTGGCGAACCCGGCGTCCGCCGCGACGTACCACGAGGAGATCGAGTTCGCTACGACGCACAACTGCACCGGAGAGCCCGTGGAGGGCGACACCAAGGTCCGCATCACGGTCGACACGACCGAGAACTCCGACGGCACGACGACGGTCAAGACGAAGCAGCACACCGTCGGATCGCAGCTGCGAGGCCTGATCTCCAACGACAAGTACACGTTCAACAACTCGGAGGACGTCGAGGAGACGGCGACGCTGTTCTGCAGCGCCGGCCACATCAAGAGCAGGACGGTCTTCGTCCACTCGAGCGAGGACGTGGCCTACACGGAGCAGCCGGGCATGGACGACTTCCACCAGCACTTCACGATGACGTTCGCCCCGCTCCTCCCGCCGGTCCTCACCAAGGACAAGACGGAGTGCAAGTAACGCTCTAGCGCAGCAACGCCCCTCTCGAGGGGCAGGCATCTCCAGGGCCGGAAGTCCGTTAAGTTTCACGGGACTTCCGGCCCTGTGCGCGTGTTATGGCCGTGGCGGGGTACGCGGCGCGTAGCCCGATCTAGCTACGCGTGAAACCCACCTCCAGGTCTATAGCCACGGTGGTCACTTTTCGTCATAGTGCGCCTACGTCGTTCGACGTATACGGGTCGCTCCCGTAGTCACACATCCCCCCAGCGCGACGAAAACGGAGACAGACCATGACGAAATCTCGCAAGGCCTTCATCCCCGCCGTCCTCGCGATCGCCCTCGCGATCCCCCTCACCGCCACGTCCGCGCTCGCGCAGACCCAGCACGTACACGAAGACGAGGTCGTCTTCGCGAGCCAGCACCCCTGCACCGAGGAGCCCGTCGAGGGCGACACCAAGGTCAAGATGACGATCACCACGACGGAGAACTCCGACGGAACGACGACCGTCAAGGTCAGGCAGCACACGCACGGCCAGCAGCTCCTGGGGACGTTCTCGCAGGACTGGTACGTCTTCAACGACGCCCAGGACGAGGAGACGACGTACACGCTCTTCGGCCCCGCCGGCAGCGTCGACAGCTGGACCCGGTTCATCCACACCACGGAGGACGTCGCGTTCAACGAGGAGCCCGGCAAGGACGACTACTTCCAGCGCACCTCGATCGTCTTCTCCCCGCTCCTCCCGCCCGTGCTCATCGAGGACGAGAGGCCCGACTGCCGCTAGACCGATAGACGCGAAGGGTTCCTCCACCGCTGGGGTGGAGTAACCAGGACCCGGCAGGCCGCCCGTGTGCTGCGGCCTGCCGGGTCTCTTCGTGTTAGCGGCGTGGGGGCGGCGGGTAGACCCGCTCCGATGAGCGACGAGCATGCGGGCATCCGGCGGGAGGCCGACGACGACGAGACGTTCCGCGCCGTCCTGGCCGACGTCGTCGAGGCCGTCGAGGACGAGGGCATCCCCTACCTCGCGATCGGGGGCCTGGCCAATGCCACGTTCGGCCGCCCCCGCCCGACCAAGGACATCGACGTCCTCGTCAAGCCCGAGGACGCCGAGCGCTGCGTGAAGGCGCTCGAGGGCGCGGGCTTCTCGACCGAGGACCCCAAGGAGGACTGGCTCCTCAAGGCGTACAAGGACGAGGTCCTCGTCGACGTCATCTTCCGGATCCACAACTCGATCTACCTCGACGACGACATGTTCGCCCGGGCGCGCCGGCACCAGCTGAAGGGGACGACGATGAAGGTCGTCCCGGCCGAGGACTTCATCGTCATGCAGGCGTGCACCCATTCCGAGGACACGCCTCACTACTGGTACAACGCGCTGACGGTGATCGCGAGCTCGGAGATCGACTGGGACTACGTCATCCGACGCTCGTCGCACGGCCCCCGGCGCGTGCTGAGCCTCCTCCTCTACGCGCAGAGCAACGACCTCGCGGTCCCCGACCAGGTCATCCGGCGCATCTACGACCAGATCCATGCAGTCTGACCCTCCCCCGGACTACACGGAGGCCCACGTGGCCGAGGCGCTCGCGACCGATCCCCGAGTGTCGACGCTCGGCATCGAGGTCTCGATCCGCGACCGCGAGGTGTTCTTGAGCGGCGACGTCGGGACCGGCGAGCGCAAGGAGGCCGTGTCCGAGGTCGTCGCCGAGCTGCTGCCCGGCTACCGCGTCCACAACGACACCAGCGCGCCCGACTTCCCTCCCGGCGTCGAGACGGAGCATCTCTCGTGATCCGCATCGCGGCCGCGGGCGACGTCCACTTCGGCGAGGACTCCGCGGGGACGCTACAGCCGCACCTGCGCGACGTCGCCGACTCGGCGGACCTGCTGGTGCTCGCCGGTGACCTGACTCGCTGTGGGAGCGCGGACGAGGCCGCCGTGCTGGCGAAGGAGCTCAGCGGCCTGCCGTTGCCGGTGTTCGCGGTGCTCGGCAACCACGACTACCACGACGACCAGAACGAAGACATAACCCG
>DASQEJ010000142.1:0-4750 GCA_035633715.1 Actinomycetota bacterium
GCAGTTCGCCGGGGTGCTCGCGAGCAAGGGCATCAAGCACGAGCTCGATCTGTGGGGCCACGACGTGCCGCACGACTGGCCCTCGTGGAGGAACCAGATAGCGCACCATCTACCGAGATTCTGCTGAGCGTCGCCGGAGGCGGCGCAGCCGAGTGACGAGGACTTCGCATTGGACGGGATCGCTTGCGATCCCGTTAGGACAAAAAGGGGGCGGGTGACCATGAACACACAACTGATCGGCTTGTTGTTGGGCACCGAAGAGGACTGGCCCGGCGCGTTCGAGGGGATCATGCGGCGGCTCGCACCGAAGATCGAGTTCAAGGGCGAGACGTTCACGTTCGAGACCGAGCGCGTCACGATCGAGCCGTTCGACCTCCGCGCCGTACCCCGGCACTCGCTCGTGATCGACCGGCTCGCGCACTGGTACTACGTGCCGCGCGAATGGCTGAAGAAGGTCGCGCTGATGAACGACGTGTACCTGATGAACAACCCGTTCACGTTCCAGTCGATGGAGAAGCACGCCGCTTACTGCGCCATGATCCGGCTCGGCCTGAAGGTCCCCGAGACGTGGATGATCCCGACGAAGAAGCCGCCGGAGAACGACCGTTTCCCGTACACCGCCGAGCGCTACAACCAGCCGTTCAACCTCGAGGAGATCGCCGACAAGGTCGGGTACCCGCTGTTCATGAAGCCGTTCGACGGGGGGGCCTGGGTCGGCGTCACGAGGATCGCGGACGACATCGAGCTCCACCACTGGTACGACCAGTCGGGCGAGAGGCTCATGCACCTCCAGCAGGCGATCGAGGACTTCGACGTCTTCTCGCGCAGCCTGTCGATCGGCGCCGAGACGATGGTGATGCGGTTCGAGCCGTCGCGCCCGATGTACGACCGCTACCAGGTGTCGCACGGCTTCCTCTCCCCCGAGGTGGGCCGCGAGGTCGTGAACATCGGCCGGCTCGTCAACTCGTTCTTCCGGTGGGAGTTCAACTCGTGCGAGACGCTCGTCAAGGGGACCGAGGTCTACCCGATCGACTACGCGAACGCGTGCCCGGACATCTCGATCATCAGCCTCCACTACTACTTCCCGTGGGCGATCAAGGCGCTGGTGAAGTGGGCGCTTTACTGCACGGTGACGGGGCGCCGGATGAAGACCGACCTCGAGCTACGCCCGTACTTCGAGATCGCGGACCGCACCGACCTGACGTACGAGGAGAAGATCGTCGAGTACGGCCGGATGGCGGACGACTACTTCGAGACCGCGGCGTACCACGAGTTCTGCGCGGAGCACCTGCCGCACCTCGACGAGGTCGTGCTGGAGTACTTCGAATCCGACGAGTTCGACCGGCTCCTGGTCGACACGGTCAAGACCACGTTCCCGGCCCACGAGCACGACCGCTTCGTGCCGCACTACCGGGGGTTGCTGGGGGCCTGGGCGAAGGACCAGCGATAGAAGCCAGTCACGCAACTCGACACGTACATAGCCTTTTGGGCTCAATAGGAGTAACGTGACGTAAGCAACTAAACGCCAACGGCCCTCTGCACGATGGTCACCTCGGCCGGCTCCGTTGACGGGAAGGGCTCCGTCGCAATGGACACCACCCTCATCCCGGACGAGGTCAAGAGCCTCATCACGGTTCTGAAAGGCCAGATCTTCCTCCTCGGCAAGGACTGGGACAGCCTGCTCGATCCCGAGAAGAAAGAGCTCTCGATGTCGGCGGTCGAGACCATCACCGAGTTGAACGACCTGGTCCGCGGCAAGCCCGTCGGGCCGCCTTTGAAGGTCGTGGGATGACCGAGCAGGGCAGCGAGATCACCGCGGACGACCTCTTGGACGCCCTCGCTGCGGCCGACGCCCTCGAGACGTTCCTGCGTCTTCCTCCGGAGGCTCAGGAGCACTTCGCGCTGTGGATCGGCAAGTCACGGGACGACGAGTCCCACTGGCGGCGCATCAATGCGCTTGCGCTCGCGCTCAGGATGGGGCCGCTCCGCCCGGCGCAAGACCTTCCCGTGGCGGAGCCGGGGTAGACGTGGCGCAGTCGGAGCCCCTGCCCGCGCGGCGACGCGCTCCGTCGATCGACGAGATCCTCTCGACGCTCGTGGCGTCCGGCGTCCTCGAGACGCTCGACATCACGAACGACGACCTGGCGCGCGCCCGCACCGACTCGGACCTCCTGGAGACCCTGACGATCACGTTCCAGCTCCTCGAGACGTTCGACGCGGCCGGCGTCCTCGACACGTTTAACTGCCTGCCGAGGGGCGACCAAGCGAAGTTCCTGCGCTGGATCGGTTCGACCGACGACCCCGCGACCCGGACCGGCCGCACGGATACGTTCGTCTCGGCCCTCCACGCCGCGCCGCTGGCGCCGCGGCCCTCCCGGCGTGAGGCGCGCGACCACCCGGGCTAGGCGTGGAACGGTTCGGGGCACGCGCTCGTCCCACATGAGCCCGTCCGTTTCGAAAGGGAGCAGTCCATGCGGTCTCGTAGCGTCCTCGTCGCGGTCGTCCTCGCCCTGTGGGGTTGGGGCGCAGCCCCCGCCTCGGCCCAGGAACCCCCCACCTGCTTCGGCGAGCCCGCGACGATCGTCGGGACCGAGGGCTCCGACACGATCGACGGCACCGAGGAGGACGACGTCATCCACGGGCTGGACGGTGACGACACCATCCGCGGCCTCGGTGGCGACGACAAGATCTGTGGCGGCGACGAAGACCCGTACGACGACGAGGGGTTCTCGGGCGACGTGCTGCTCGACGGCGACGACGGCGCCGATCAGATCGACGGCGGCTACGGGAACGACATGCTCGACGGCGGTGCGGACGGCGACGTCCTGCTCGGGGCCGACGGGTTCGACCGCATCGACGGCGGCGAGGGCGACGACACGCTCGACGGAGGCAACGACCCGGACCCGCTGACCGGGGGGCCGGGAGACGACGTGATCCGCGGCGGGGTCAGGGGCGGCGACGGGGACGACGACAGCGTCTCGTATGCCGGGGCGCCCGGAGGGGTCGAGGTCGACCTCGAGCGCGGCACCGCCTCGGGCCACGGCACGGACCGGCTGGTCGACGTCGAGCACGCGGCCGGATCGCCGTTCGACGACGTCTTGCGCGGCACCGACGAGTCGAACTCCCTCGTCGGCGGAGACGGCGGCGACCGCATCATCGGGCGCGACGGCGACGACTACGTCACACCGGCTGCGGGCGACGACCGGGTCAACGGCGGAGAGGGCATGGACCAGCTCCTTTACCTCGACGCGCCGCGGGCCGTGACGGTCGACCTGGAGGCGGACCTCGCCACCGGGTGGGGCCGGGACCGGATCGAGAGGAGGAACTCCGTCCGGGGGACGGCGTTCGACGACCGAATCCTGGGCGCAGGCGGCTCGAACGTGCTGTGGGGCGAGTACGGCGACGACTTCGTCGACGGCCGCGGCGGTCACGACGAGATCTACACGGACCGGGGGGACGACGTGCTGCGCGGAGGCGGGGGCCGCGACTCGATGGACGACGACTACGGGTCGGACCGGTTCTTCGGCGGCGCCGGCAACGACGTCATGCACGATTCCTTCCGCGGCAAGCACGGGCGAGACTCGATGGACGGCGGGCCGGGCCGGGACCGGTGCAAGGGGGCCGAGGAGAGCGTCCGCTGCGAGGGGGCCTAGTTGCGGCGCGCACCGCTAGGGTCCGAAGCTCCTTAGAGCAAGCTCTTCTCGGGATCCCGCACATCGACGATCGTCCGGGGTCGCCAGCTCATGATCGTCGTCTGGCCAGGGAAGATTGCTTCTTTGATCTTGTATCGGGTGGGTTTGTCGGGCTTCCCATCCGAGGGCTCTTCCTGGAGACGCTTGTTCGCCAGGACGGCCGTGATGTCTAGATCAGGAACCGCGTCGCCCACGATAGCGATCAGTTGGGTGAGATGCGCCGCGTAGCTCTCGAGCACGTAGACCCACGAGCTCGGCAGCAGGAGCTCGATCGTCTTGTCGAGCTGGTAGTCCTCACCGGGTCGCAACACCGCCTTCTCCTTCTTGCCTCGAAGATCAACCAGCGTCCGTCCTTCTTCATCGTTAGCGGCGAGACGCGCCAGGTCATTGCCCTCGAGCTCGAACCGCGTGCTCCAGTCTTCCCGCGTCCCAGCCGCGAACGTCACGTGCTTGAAGCAAGTCTCGTTCGGACGATACGAAGCGGGCGCGGTCAGATCCTGGAAGAGGAAGTCATTGGCCGTGATGTTCGTCCCATGTGCCTTGATGGTCACGGCAACGCGAAGAACGGTCTTCTTCTCGTCTGCCCAGTCAAGTCGGAGAGTGGTGTTCCGCTCTGTAGTCACCCGCCTGATTTGGCCGAGGTAGCGCCCCAGCGAGCACGCGTACTTAGGGGGTGCGTGTGCGCCATAAACGGCTGCCAGCGCGTCCCGAAGAATCCGCTTAAGCGCTTCTTCCTGGACTCGCCTGCTCACCAGGGGGCCTACAACGCTACCGATGAGCGCCGCCCCTCCCAGTGATCGCAGGATGCTCGCGAACACTTCGGCCCATCGGGACGCGGCGTTCGACCCTTCACTCGCTCCGAATTCCAGAGCGGCGCCCGCCGCCACGAGCACTATCCCGCACCCCGCAACGCCCAGATAGGGCGCGATCACATCCTTGAGACGCGGCGGCGCCTCCTCCCCCTCTGACGCCCGTCGGCGTCGCGCGCCTGCCCGAGCCCGTAGACCGCGTAGGTCCGGTTTGGGTTCGCCGCTAGCCAATCCGTTCGGCCCCCCTGA
>DASQEJ010000143.1:0-5269 GCA_035633715.1 Actinomycetota bacterium
GTACCTGCTGCGCGCGCGCAGCGCGGAGCGAACGCCGTTGAAGACCAGGTCCTCGCCGAGGTGTCTCAGGTAGAGAAAAGTCAGCCCGGGGACGCCCCGAGCGGCCTTGACGCCGAGGCCTTCGAAGACCGTGTCGCCTCCGCCCTCCCACGTCGAACAGTGCGCCCACGTCCACGAGTGGGAATGCCTGCGTCCCCACCGGTGGGACTGGCATCCCGCCTCGCCCTCGTACCGGACGGTCTCGCCGTCCAGCTCGACCGTTCCGCTGAACGCCACCGAGAGGTTCGGCGAGCAAAGGGTCGAGAACCTCTTGGCGGCGCGCCGGCGGAGCAGCGGGGGGAGGTGCTGGTAGCAACGATCGGCGGGGTCGAGGTCGAGCGACCAGGCGAGCGTGCGGTCGCCGTGGGTGACGCGGCCCTCGAGGTGCGTCTCGGACAACCACGCGTCTCCGATCCTCACGACCGCGCCGTCGTCGCGGCCGGGGACGTGGCCGAGGAGGTCGATCGGATGGACGTCGCGGCCGGCGAAAGACCGCTCCGGCTCGGGGTCGAAGTAGAAGGCCCACAGCGCGCACGTCGGTTCGCCGTGGCGCGGCGCGGAGATCGTGTAGCGCAGCCACAGCCCGCTGCGCAGCCGGCGATGCGTGAGCGTCGCGTACCAGACCTCCATGAACGGCCGGGCGCGACGATCCCACGCCATGAGGTTCTCGGTTCCGGCCGCGGTGAACGCACTCATCTCGTCGCGGCCTCCAGCAGGCGCTCCGCAACCGTGTCCCACGCCCCCTCGCGCCGCGCATGCTCGGCGGCTGCCAGCTCCAGAGCTCGCCGCTCCTCGTAGGGGATCGCGAGCACGGCGTCGATCCGTTCGGCTATCCCGGCGACGGGATCGGACGGGTCGACCGTCAGGAGACCGGGGACGTCCAAGGCGCGCTCGAGCGCGGCCCCCGCCTCGCCGATCCCGGAGTGCCGCGGGACGATCGGGAGCACGCCGCTCGCGGCCGCCTCGGCGGCGACCATCCCGAACGCCTCGGGGATCACGGACGGGACGACCAGCACGTCCCAGGACGGGAGGGCCGCGGCGAGGGGGCCGTGCTCCAGGCGCCCCGCGAACTCGACTTCGACCTCCGCGGCGCGGGCCCAGTAGTCGCCGGACGCGGACTCGAAGTGCGTTGCGAGCGCGCCCAGCGACGCCTCACGTGCGAGCTTCAGCGCGGCCTTCCGGTTGCCCGTCTTCGTCGTGTAGGCGAGCGCCTTCAGCTCGCGCTCGAAGCCGCCGTAGCCCACGACCACTGCGCGCAGCCCCTCGGCGCGCGTGAGCCCCAGGGCGCCGACGAAGTCGTGCACGCCCTTGCCGGGGATGAGCTTGCCGACGAAGCCGGCGACCGGCGGCGCGCTGCGGTCGCGGTCGGCGGGTTGGAAGACGCCGACGTCGCAGCCGGGGTTGACGACCGTCGCCCGGCTCTCCCAGCCCGGGACGACCGCGGAAGCGGCGGCGACCATGTAGTGGCTGCCGCCCACGACCGCCCGCGCCGCCGTCAGGCCCTCGTGGGCGTAGTGGCGATAGCGGTCCTGCTCCTTGACCGCGAACTCGAGCGCGCTCCCGTGCAGCTTCACCGCGTAAGTCGCGTTCGTCGACTGGCACGCGAGCCGCGCGATGTAGGGGCCCATCACCTCGTGGCCCACGACGATCGCGTCGGGCCGGTGCTCGCGAATCACCGTCTTGAGCGCCTCGACGTTGCGCCACACGTAGGTCTCTAGCTCGTCGTCCGTGAGGTCGACGAAGCGCTTCGCGGTGAACCCCTCGTACTCGTCGTAGACGTAGACGGGCAGGATCTCGCCGATGTTCGGGCGGATCACGCGGCAGCGCCCGGCTCCGGGTGCCGCCTTCGTCGGGTATTCGGCGAACGTCTTGTTGTCCGCCGCCATGTCGGCCTCCGCGTCCACGTACTCGAGGACGCCGGCCAGCGTCTCCTGGCACATCAGGACGACGTCGTGCCCCGCGGCGCGCCAGGCCCGGGCGACGTTCGAGGTGAAGACGTTCGAGCCCGAGCCCGTGAGGAGGTAGCCGTGCCACAGGACGATCCGCATCGCGGGGCGGAGCCTAGACTCCTCCCGTGCTTGATCGGACGCTCAGGCTGGCCCTCCGCAACTACGTGACGCTGTTCCTCTTCGTGGCGACGTTCGCCGTCGCGATCCACCTCGTGTACCTGTTCCTGTTCCGGGACGTCGTCGGGCTCGCCGAGCTGCACGACGCGATCCGCGAGTTCCCCCCGTCGCGTCAGGTGCGCGGCGTCGGCCACGCCGACCTCGACGCGTGGCGGATCGGCAACGTCGTCGTCACGCTGATCGAGATCGGGCTCGTGCCGTTCCTCGCGAAGGGGGCCGCCCGCGTGATCGAACAGGACGAGAGGGGCGAGGTCCCCACGGTCGGAGCGGCCCTCGGCGCCACGATGAAGACCGGATACCGCTGGTTCCCCTCTCTCAAGGAAGCCGGGCCTCTCCTGGTCACCGTCGGCGTGGCGCTCGTCACCTGGTGGCTGGTCCGGCGGACGGGGCTGTTGCTCGTCGAGCCGGTGGGCCGGGATGCCGCCTGGGCGGCGGTCGCCGTCGTCGAGGGCGCGGCCCGGGCCACCGGCGCCCCCTTCGTGCTCGTCTCCGTAGTTCTACGTAAATCCGCTCCTAAAGCCGATGAGGTGTTTACGCCGAGTCTCTAGTGATGCCAGAATCTTCCAATCCGGCAGGTTCGACGCGCGGAAGGGCATTCAGTGGAGAAAGAAAAGGCGACACACGCGGCAGACCTCGGACGGCGTCTCGACGCCTTCACCACCGCGGCCGCATCGCGCAAGACCGAGGTCCGCCGTATCCGCGAGCGCAACCGCCACAAGCGGCTCCGTTATCTCCTGTTCGCGGGCGTCCTGATCGCGGCGTACGTCGTGAAGAGGATCGTCGAAGGCGACGCGTTCCATTTCCCGACGCTGTCGGCGGACACGATGTTCTATCTGCTCCCGCCGCTGCTGTTGCTGACGGTGTTGATGACGCCGCTGCTCGTGCTGCAGCAGGGGAAGTCGCCGGGCGTGCGGTTCTCGCCCGAGCAGATCGGCATCGGGTTCAAGGACGTCCGCGGAATCGACGTCGTCCTCGAGGAAGTCACCCGCACGCTCCAGATCTTCCTCACGTACCAGACGTTCAAGGAGGAGCTCGGCGGCAACCCGCGCCGCGGCGTCCTGTTCGAAGGCCACCCGGGGACCGGGAAGACCCACCTCGCGAAGGCGATGGCGTCCGAAGCGGGCGTGCCGTTCTTCTTCGTATCCGCACCGTCGTTCCAGTCGATGTTCTTCGGCATGACGGCGTTCAAGATCCGCTCGTTCTTCCGGCAGGTGAAGAAGGCCGCGCGCAAAGAGGGCGGCGCGATCGCGTTCATCGAGGAGATCGACGCGGTCGGCGGCGCGCGGAGCGGCATGGCCGGCGCTCCTGCCACCTCCGTTAACGGAATGACCGTGTCGCGGTTCGGCAGCAACGACAACGGGGGCATGGTCAACGAGCTCTTGATCCAGCTCCAGTCGTTCGAGACTCCGGGCTTCGCCGGACGCGTCAAGCACCGGATGATCGACGCGGTCAACACGCTGCTGCCCGCGCACCGCGGGATCAAGAAGAAGGAGTCCGCCTACTCGAACGTCCTCGTGATCGGCGCGACGAACAGGGCCGACAACCTCGACCCCGCGCTGCTGAGGCCGGGGCGCTTCGACCGCATCCTCCACTTCGACCTGCCGTCGCGGGCCGGGCGCCGCGAGCTCATCGACTACTTCCTCGACCGGCGCAAGCACGCCGAGGAGATGGACCGTGAGGAGGTGCGCGAGGAGTTCGCCTCGATGACGCTCGGCTACACCCCCGCGATGCTCGAGCACGTGCTCGACGAGTCGCTGGTGTGGGCGCTACGCGACGACAGACGCCAGCTGAACTGGCGCGACGTCCAGCGGGCGCGGCTCACCCAGGAGATCGGCATCGCCCAGCCCGTCGCGTACACGGAGCGGGAGCGCGACCTGATCGCGACCCACGAGGCGGGTCACGCGGTCGCCGCGTACCTCTGCGCCAAGGACCGCAAGCTCGAGGTCCTGTCGATCATCAAGCGGCGCTCCGCCCTCGGCCTCCTCGCGCACTCCGACGCGGAGGAGCGGTTCACGAAGACGAAGTCCGAGCTCGAGGGCACGCTCAAGGTCGCCCTCGGGGGCATGGCCGCCGAGCAGCTGTTCTTCGGCGAGTCCGGCACCGGCCCGTCGTCCGACCTCACCGCCGCGACGACGCTCGTCGCCCAGATGGTCGGCTCGTTCGGGATGGGCAACTCGCTCGTGTCCTACGAGGCGGTTCGCAACGGGCCGCACGGGGGGCCGAACATCGTCGCCAAGGTCCTCAGCAACGAGGACACGAAGAAGGAGGTCGACGACATCCTGCGCAAGCACAAGGACCAGGTCGCGTACCTCCTCGAGGCGAACAAGGACCTGGTCGAGGCTCTGCGCGACGCGCTGCTCGAGCGTGAAGAGCTGATGGGGGACGAGATCCTGGCGGTGCTGGACGAAGCCCAGCTACGCCGGGCCGAGATGAACTAGCCGGTTAGTCAATCCCCGCGAAGAGGTCCGTCTCCGGCAGGTCCGTCTTCACCTTCGACTCGATCAGCGTGTAGTCCTCCCACGGGTACACCTTGCGGTGCATCTCGTCGGACACCGCGAACCAGAAGCTGTCCGGGTCGATCTGCGTCGCGTGCGCGAGCAGCGCCTTGCTCCGCAGCTCGACGTAGTCCGCCACGTCCACCTGCGTCGTGATCTCCGGCTCGTCGAAGCCGAACGAGTCCCAGTTCTCGAGCCATCCCGCGTACGGCGGCTCGTGGCCCTCGGCCACCGCCGCGTCGTTCAGCAGCTGAAAGCGCTTCCTCGTGAACGTCGCGAAGTAGTAGAGCTTCGACGGCTGCCACGGCGCGCCGGCGTCGGGCCACTTGTCCCCGTCGGCGGCGAGGTCGAACGCCTGGGTCCCCCACTCGTGCACGCGGATGTGATCGGGGTGCTCGTAGCCCTTCGACTCGTCGTAGCAGAGGACGACCTCGGGACGCTCCGAGCGGATGATCTCGACGAGCTTGTGCAACGCCTCGTCGGGGTCGGCGTTCCAGAACGCGCTCGGGTGCTTGTTCGCGTCCGACTCGGGCATGCCGCTGTCCCTGTAGCCGAGGTGGTAGATGCGCTGCACCCCGAGCAGGTCGCACGCGGTCTCGAGCTCGGCCT
>DASQEJ010000144.1:0-8505 GCA_035633715.1 Actinomycetota bacterium
GTCACCCACGCGTCGACGGCGCCGGCCGCGAGCAGGCTCTCGAGCGCGTGCGGCAGGAGCTCGGGGCTCATGTCGTCGACGTTCGCCTCGACCTGGAGCAGCGTCGTCCGCGGGGTCTCCGAAGCGCCTTCGCCGACGAGCGCCCTGACGACGTTCGGGAGCGCCGAGTCGCGCGTCCCCGCGCCGTAGCCCGCCGCCGAGACGGTCATCGGCGGCATCGGGCCGAACTCGTCGACGGCCTCTCGCAGCACGGCCGCGCCGGTGGGGGTCACGAGCTCGTCCGTGCCCCGCTCCTCGACCGGGACGCCGCGCAGGAGCTCGACGACCGCTGGGGCCGGGACGGGCAGGGGGCCGTGCGCCGACGGCACGATCCCACGGCCGGTCGCGATAGGCGAGGCCACGACGCGGTCGGGCGCGAGCGACTCCAGCGCGGCCGCGCAGCCGACGACGTCGACGATCGCGTCGACCGCTCCGACCTCGTGGAAGTGGACGTCTTCCGCGGGGATCCCGTGCACCTTCGCCTCCGCCGCCGTCAGCAGGTCGAAAGTGCGGAGCGCGCGGTCCCGCGCCCCCTCCGGCAGCGCCGCGGCGCGGAGCAACGCGGCGATCTCGCGCGGCCCCCGGTGCTCGTGCCCGCCCGTGACCACGACGTCGGC
Organism: Actinomycetota bacterium; assembly: GCA_035633715.1. Classification (GTDB taxonomy): domain Bacteria; phylum Actinomycetota; class CADDZG01; order CADDZG01; family WHSQ01; genus JALZEG01. Next base: position 657 of record DASQEJ010000144.1, read on the forward strand.
CTTCGTCGCGCGCAGCGACGCGCGCGTCACGGTGCGGACCTCGAGCGAGAACCCCTCGAGCGGCAGCGCGTCGAGCGCGGCGCGGACTGCCTCCTCCGAGGCCCCCGCGTCGAGCAGCGCGGCGAGGATCATGTCGCCGGCGGCGCCCGAGAAGCAGTCGAAGTAGAGGGTCTTCACGGGCGGCTGGTGTGGTTGAGCTGGCGCAACGCCGCCATCGCCGCTCCGAAGCCGTTGTCGATGTTCGTGACGACGACGCCGGCCGCGCAGGAGTTCAGCATCCCCAGCAGGGCCGCGAGCCCGCCGAAGGCGGCGCCGTATCCGACGCTCGTCGGGACCGCGATCACGGGGGCCGGCGTGAGCCCGCCGACGAGGCTCGGCAGCGCGCCCTCCATCCCGGCGACCACGATGACGACGTCGCTCGTGCGGAGGACCTCCTCTTGCGCGAGCACCCGGTGCAGGCCCGCGACCCCGACGTCGTCGATCCGCTCGACCTTCAGCCCCATCGCCTCCGCGGTGAGAGCCGCCTCCAGCGCGACCGGACGGTCCGACGTCCCTCCGCTGACGACGGCGACGGAGCCCGCCGGTGCGGCCTCGTCGGGCGCCGACCGGAGGACCACGAGCCGGGCCTCTGCGTCGTGGCGCGCGTCGGGCCACTCGCCGAGCAGCCGCCGCGCGGTCTCCTCCGGGACGCGGGTCGCGATCACGGCCGAAGTCGTCCGGTCGAGCAGGGCACGCCCGATGGCCACGACCTGGTCGGCCGTCTTGTGCTCGGCGTAGACGGCTTCGGGCATCCCCTGGCGCAGCTCGCGGTGGGTGTCGAGGCGGGCGAAGCCGAGGTCTTCCAGCGGCAGCCTCTGCAGCCGGGAGACCACGTCGTCGATCGACGTGGAGCCGCTGACGAGGGCCGCGAGCAGGGCTTTCAGCTCGTCTCGCTGCATGGCGCCAGTGTAGGATGCCGCACCGTGCCGAACCTCACGAGAGACGACCTCACGCTGGCGGTGGCCGTCCTCGCAGGCGTCCTCCTCCTGGCCCTCCTGCTGCTGCTGATCTTCGCCCTGCGTCTGAAGAAGGTCCGCCGCGAGTACGTGCTGCTGCGCGGCGACGGCGACGAGAAGGACATCGTGGCCGCGGTCGCGCGGGCGATGCGCCGCGTGGACTCGATCGACAAGCGCGTGGACGGCGTCGTCACGTCTCTCCAGGAGCACGCCGCGACCGGGCGCTACGCGCTGCAACGGTTCGGCCTCGTCCGCTACGACGCGTTCGAGGAGATGGGGGGCCGCCTCTCGTTCAGTGCCGCTCTCCTCGACGACCACGGCGACGGGCTGCTCATCACGTCGATCAACGGCCGGACCGAGACCCGGACGTACTCCAAGGAGATAAAGCAGCTCACGTCCGAGCACAACCTCTCCGAGGAAGAGCGCGAGGCGATCGCGTCGGCGATGGCCGGCTACGGCCGCGGCGAGTCGCGGGCCGAAATCTCGCGCTGACGCGATGACGGAGCGGCTGCCGGAGCAGGCGGCTTTCTTCGCAGCGATCGTCGAGTCCACCGACGACGCGGTTCTTTCCAAGACCCTCGACGGGACCATCACGTCGTGGAACGCGGCGGCCGAGCGGATGTACGGCTACGGCCGCGACGAGGCCGTCGGGAACAACGTGCGGATGCTCCTGCCGCCGGACCGTCCGGGGGAGATCGAAGGCATCCTCGCGCGCATCCGCGAGGGAGAGGCCGTCGAGCACTTCGACACCCAGAGGAGACACAAGGACGGACGGATCGTCGACGTCTCGCTCACGGTCTCCCCCGTGCGCGGCGCCGACGGCAGGGTCGTGGGGGCGAGCACGATCGCGCGCGACGTCTCGGAACGCAGGGAGGCTCAACAGGCGCTCGAGCGGTACACGCGCGAGATCGAGCAGTCGAACCGGGACCTGGAGCGCTTCGCCTACGTCGTCTCGCACGACCTCGCGGAGCCGCTGCGGATGATCTCTAGCTTCGTCCAGCTGATCGCGGAGGAGTTCGGCGACGACCTCGGCGACAGGGGGCGCGAGTACGTCGACTTCGCGCTGGAAGGGTCGACGCGCATGCGCGCGTTGATCGACGACCTGCTCGAGTACTCGCGTCTGGGCGCCGACGACCTCGCGATAACCGCGGTGGACCTCGGGGAGGTGACGCGGAGGGTCCTGCAGGTGCTCGCCAACGCGATCGCGGAGACGGGGGCCGAGGTCACGGTCGGGGACCTGCCGGAGGTCGCGGGGGATGCGATCAAGATCGAGCAGGTGGTCCGCAACCTCGTCGCGAACGCTCTGAAGTTCCGGCGTGAGGACGAGCGGCCGCGCGTCGCCATACGGTCGGAGCGGATCCCCGGCGCGTGGCAGGTCAGCGTCGTCGACGAGGGGATCGGGATCGAGCTGCGTCACGCCGACCGTGTGTTCGAGATGTTCCAGCGGCTCCATGGCCGCAAGGACTTCCCGGGCACCGGCGTCGGTCTCACGATCTGCAAGCGCATCGTCGACCGTCACGGGGGCCGGATCTGGTTCGAGCCCAACGACCCCCACGGGACCCGGTTCCACTTCACGATCCCCGACCGCGACCGCACTCCGCGGCGGTCCGTCGTCGTCTTGCTGGTCGAGGACAACCCGGGCGACGTGCTCCTCATGAGGCAGGGACTGGCGACCTGGAACCAACCGACGGAGGTCTTCGTCGCTTCGGACGGCGAGGACGCCCTCGCGTTCCTCCGGCGGGAGGGGCGCCACGCCGACGCGCCGGTCCCGGACCTCGTCGTGTTGGACGTGAACCTCCCCCGGCTCAAGGGCGGCGAGCTCCTCGCACGGATGCGGACGGACCCGTCGCTCGAGCGGATTCCCGTGGCGGTGATGAGCAGCTCGTCCAACGAGGGGGGCATCGCCGCGGCGTACGATGCCAGGACCACCTGCTTCGTCCTGAAGCCGATGGACGTCGCCGAGTACCGGGCGGCGGTGCGGGGGGTCGAACGCTTCTGGACGGTAGCGACCAAGGAGCAGTGAGGCGGATGGACGTTCCGATCAGGGTGCTGGTGGTCGAGGACAACCCCGCCGACGTGCGCCTGCTCCAGGTCGCGCTCGCGAGCGATCCGCGGTCCCGGTACGAGGTCGACGCAGTAGGGACGATCGGGGAGGGGCTCCGTCTGCTCGACGCGTACGAGTACGAAGCGCTGCTCCTCGACCTGACGCTCCCGGACTCCACCGGAATCGCCTCCTTCGAGCGGGTCCGCGAGACCATGCCCGACCTGCCGGTCGTCATCCTGACGCAGACGGAGGACGACGAGCTCGCGACCCAGGCGGTCGCGGCCGGGGCGCAGGACTATCTCGTAAAGGGACAGACGAACGCCGCGCTCCTCGGCCGGACGCTCCGGCACGCGGTCGAGAGGCAGCGACTGGTGAACCAGCTCCGGCAGATGGATCGCGCGCGCCGGGACTTCATCGCGCACGCGGCCCACGAGCTGCGGACGCCGCTCACGACGATCGCAGGGATGTCGGCTCTGATCGAGGAGCGCCGCGGCGAGCTGAGCGAGGAGAGGTTCGAGAAGATGCTCGACTCCGTGCTGACGCAGTCGCGGCGCGCCGGAGAGCTCGCGAAGGCGTTGCTGGACCTCTCGCAGGTCGAGTCAGGGGACCTCGGCCTCGACGTGAGGCCGGCGGACGTCGGCGCGATCGTTCGTGACGCGGTGCGGGCCTCGCCCGGAGGTGACGCGGTCGACGTGTCGGTCGATCCCGGCGAGAGCCTCGACGCCCTCGTCGATCGGGCACGGCTCGAGCAGATCCTGGTGAACCTCGTCTCCAACGCCGGCCGCTACGGGAACCGGGTCTGGGTGTCGGCGACGCGGCGCGACGATCGTGTCGTGATCTCGGTCGAGGACGACGGGCCGGGGGTCCCCGACGAGCTCGTCCCGCACCTCTTCGATCCGTTCGTGCGCGGGCCCGCGGCCCGCGGGGACGGGACGGGGCTCGGCCTCACGATCACGCGCCGGCTGGTCGAGGCCCTGAACGGGACGATCGGCTACGAGCCGCGCGAGCCGAGCGGCGCCAGGTTCGCGGTGTGGCTCCCCGCCGTCGTGGGGGCCGAGACGTACGCGAACAACCCCTGATCCCCCTTCCCCCACCGGCGGCCCGTAGGTAATGTCTGCCAATCGCCCGCTCGACGACAGGGGACGCGAATGAGGATCTTGAAGGGCACGCTTCTCGGGGTACTGGCCGTGGTGGCCGCGACGTCGGTCGCCCTCGCCGCCAACGTCCATTTCAAGGACGGCCCGGTCTTCACGGACGAGGGGACGACGCTGTCGGCGTCGGGGGCCCTCGCCGGCCTCGGCAACAAGGACGTCACGATCACGCTGACGGCGACGGGCACGGCCGACGACATCACGTGCACGAACAAGGGCGGCAACGTGGCGCCGGGCCAGAACAAGCCGAAGGTGACGACGCTCGGCCAGCAGTCGATCCCGGTGACGGAGGTCAAGAACGGCAACGTGGCGTTCGACGTCGAGACCGCGCAGCCGTTCGTGACGGCGAAGCAGGCGGGCTGCCCCAACAACAACTGGACGGCGAAGGTGAACGACGTAGCGTTCACGAGCGCGACGATCACGGTCGTGCAAGGCGGCAAGGTAGTCCTGAAGCAGACGTTCGCGTTGTAGAGCGGCTGGGAGACTTAAAAGAGGGGGCCCCGGTGGAAGCCGGGGCCTCTTCGCGTACGCTAGCCGGGGAGGGCTACGGTAATTGGTAACCGAACGGTCTTGAAAACCGTCGTCCGAAAGGACTTGGGGGTTCGAGTCCCCCGCCCTCCGCTCGATTCCCGGCCCGGCCGATCCTTTCGCAGCCCGGAACTATGCGAAAGGATAGCGACATATCCTTGCGTATCGAACGCACGGTTGTGCTACTATCCTTTCACGTAGGTCGGCCACCGAAAGGTTAGCCATGCGAGGCAACTACGAGCGCCGCACCTGGCAGGCAGCCCCCGAGCAATACGGGCCCCCCCGGTACCGCAAAGCCTGTGAATACGAGACCTTTCTCGCAGAACCGCTTTCGTCGCTCGATCTCGCCCTCACCGGGGACGCCGCCGCCGTGCTGTCGGAGGCCGAGAGAGCGATCGGCGCTCTGAACGCCACCGCGAAGCCAGAGCTCCAGCCCCTCGCCCGATTGCTGTTGCGGACCGAGTCGATCGCATCTTCGAAGGTCGAGGGTCTGCAGGTAGATGCGCGCGCTCTGGCTCGAGCCGAGGCTTCGCAGGACCTTGGGCAGCGGATCGGGCCTCAGGCAACCGATGTCTTGGCGAACGTCGAAGCGATGCTGTACGCGATCGAGACCGCCGCCGGTTCGTCGTCCGTAGCGATCGACGATCTGCTCGCAATCCATCGAGTTCTCCTGAACGCATCCGCGAACGCAGACATCGCGGGCCGGATACGGAGATCGCAGAACTGGATCGGCGGCAACGACTACAACCCGTGTGGCGCCGACTTCGTGCCACCGCCACCCGAGCTCGTCGAGGGACTGCTGAGCGATCTCTGTGCGTTCTGCAACGACTCCTCCCTGCCGCCCCTCGTGCAAGCGGCCATCGCACATGCGCAGTTCGAGACCATCCATCCCTTCGAAGACGGAAATGGCCGGACGGGTCGGGCATTGATACAGGTGATCCTCAAAAGGAGAGGGCTGGCCCCCGCCTTCGTCCCGCCGATCAGCGTCGTGCTTGCCGAGAACAAGGCGCGTTACATACGGGGCCTCACCCTGTACCGCAACGATCGAATCGGCGAGTGGCTGGAGACGTTTGCCTCGGCAGCGGCACGCGCCGCGACCCTGGCGACGGCGTACGTCGAGGCGGTCGCGGCGCTGCAAGAGCAGTGGCGACGGCGGGTAGAGAGGGACGCGTCACCCAGGGGCGATGCAGCGGTGTGGACGATCATCGAGCATCTTCCTGCACATCCGGTGTTCACCATCGCCGTTGGCGTCGCCGTGACCGGCCGGTCGCGCCCAGCGGTTCGCAACGGGATCGAGGAATTGGTGGAAGCAGGAGTTCTGACCCCCGTGTCCGTCTCTCCCAAGAACAAGTCCTGGGAGGTCGGGGCGCTACTCGACCTGATCGAGGGGCTGGAGTCGGCCCGTGAGATCGGAACGCGAGTCGGTTAGGTCTGACCCACTAACGCCCGGGCGCGTCCATTGCGGTACCGGGCGGCCGCCGCCCGCGGGGCCTATCGGCTCGCCGTGCTCGTCCGTGCGCAGGACGGAGTGGGTCGGGCGCTGCGGCCAGCCCTCGGGCGAGTCCTCCCATTGCTCCCGCCGGCCGTAGGCGGTCATGTCTAGCAGCGCGAACGACGGGCTCAGCACCTCGTCGCCCCGGCCCGTCGTCCAGTACGTCAGATAGATCCCGTCGTGCCGCCGCAGATAGCAGCAGATCCTGCCCGCGATGCCGACGGTCGGGTGGTCGAGGTGGGCGTTGGAGTACCACGGGACCGTGTAGCCCATGAAGTCGCGGAACGCGGCGATCTCGTCGTACGGCCCGTCGCCCAGGATCGCGAACGTGATCCCGTTCGCGTTCAGGTAGACGCCGTCGGCGGCAGAGCCCATGTTCCAGACGTTCCGGGTGCAGCCCTCGCACTGCGACTCCCACGGCTTCCCGTCGTGGAACATGTGCGTGTAGACGATCAGCTCGTCGCGGCCCTCGAAGACGTCGCCGAACGGAATCTCCCCGCCGGGCCCGACGACGGGGGTGTCGGGCGGGCCCTCGGTCATGGGCAGCCGGCGCCGGGCCGCGGCGATCTCGTCCCCTGCGCGGGTGTGCGCCTTCTCCCGCTCGCGCAGCTCGAGGAGCTGGCGCTCGAAGGCGTCGTGCTCGGTGACGGGCGGGGCCGGAGTGGTCATCTACACCACCCCTGCGTACGCAGACAGCGCGGGTTGTCCGCCGAGGTGCGCGTACAGCACCTTCGATCCGGGCGAAATCTCGCCCGAGCGCACCATGCCGATGAGCCCGGCCATCGACTTCCCCTCGTAGACCGGGTCCGTCAGCATCCCCTCGAGGCGGGCGGCGGTGTGGATCGCGTCGATCGTGGCTTCGTCGGGGATCCCGTAGATGCCCCCCGCGTAACCTTCGACGAGCTCGACGTCGTCGTCCGTGAGCGGCCGGTCCAGCTCGATCTTCTCGGCGGTCGTCTGGGCGATCCTCTTTAGCTGCTCGCGTGTCTTGTCGATCGTCGCGGACGCGTCGATGCCGATGACGCGCCGACCGCGGCCCTCCTTCGCGAACCCCGCGATCATTCCCGCGTGGGTCGACCCCGTCACCGTGCAGACGAGGATCGTGTCGAAGTGGAGGCCGAGGCTGCTTTCCTGCGCCGCTACCTCGCGCGCCCAGTTGGCGAAGCCGAGCCCGCCGAGAGGATGATCCGACGCCCCCGCGGGGATCGGATACGGCTTCCCGCCGGCTTCCTCGACGGACGTCAGCGCTCGCTGCCAGCTGTCGCGAATGCCGATGTCGAAGCCCGCGGGATCGATTCGGACGTCTCCTCCCATGATCCGAGTGAGCTGGATGTTCCCGACCTTGTCGTAGACCACGTCCGGCCAGTCGACCCAGTGCTCCTGCACCGTCACGGCCTTGAGTCCCAGGTGAGCCGCGACACCGGTGACGGCTCGCGTGTGGTTCGACTGGATGCCGCCGATCGAGACGAGCGTGTCGCAACCCTGGCTCAACGCTTCCGCGACGAGGTACTCCAACTTGCGGACCTTGTTCCCGCCGAATGCGATCCCGGAGTTGCAGTCCTCACGCTTCGCCCAGATCTCCACCTGTCCACCGAGGTGTTCCGAGAGCCGCCGGAGCGGGTGCACAGGAGACGGTCCG
>DASQEJ010000145.1:0-1827 GCA_035633715.1 Actinomycetota bacterium
CCGGTCCTCGGTCCCACCCGTGTTGTCCGAGATGTGGACATGCGCGAGCCGGTCCCCGTACGCCTTCAGGAGGTCGGGCGTCCGGTTGGGCTCCCCGAGACCGAGCCGGAGGTTCGCGTGGGCGATGTCGAGGTGGAAGCCCGCGTCCGGCGCGGTCCGGAAGATCTCGACGAAGTCCTCGACCCGCGCGAAGCGGTTGTCGATGTTCTCGACCATGAGCCGTATGCCGCGAGCGGCGGCGTCCTCGGCGAGGCCTGCGATCGCGTCGGCGTTCGCCGCACGGACCCTGTCGGCCGAGTGCAGCGGGACGCGCTGGTCGGGGTGGACGTTGACGAGGTCGACGCCGGCGTCGGAGAACACGTCGAGCGCGCGCCGGAACAGGTCGCGGGCGGTGGCTCTGAGCTCCGGGAACGGGGACGCGATCGGGAGGTAGTAAGGGGTGTGGCCGACGGCGGTGAGGCCGAGGTCGCCGAGGAGCCGGCCGACCTCCTTGCCGTCGGGGAACCAGGCCGCCGGGGGCTCGAGGGTGAGGTCGACGAAGTCGAACCTGTCCTCCGCTATGCGGTGGATCTCCTTGAGGACGGAGCGGCCGGGGAAGTTCATGGCGCCTACCAACATCCGGCAGATGATACGGGCGTCCTATCCTCGGGCCCGTGGATGCCTACGAAGCGATCATGACGCGCCGCTCCGTGCCTCGCTGTGACGGGGAGGTCCCGCGGGAGCTGGTGGACAAGGTCCTGGCCGCCGCGGTCCGGGCGCCGAACCACCACCTCACGCAGCCGTGGCGCTTCGTCGTGCTGGCCGGTGACGCCCGCTCCGAGCTCGCTCGGGCGTGGACCGCCGGGCTGGAGCGCGAGGGGAAGGACGCCTCGCGGGTGGCCGAGAAGGTCCTGCGCGCTCCCGTGATCGTCGTCGTGCTGGAGCGGCCTCATCTCGACAACCCGAAGGTCGTCGAGATCGACGAGCACTACGCCGTGGGGGCCGCGATCCAGAACATGTTGCTGGCCGCGCACGCGCTCGGCCTCGGCGCGATGCACCGGACGGGCGCGACCACGACGATGCCGGAGGTGCGCGAGTACTTGGGCGCGGAGCCGGACGAGCTGATCGCGGGGTTCGTGTACATCGGTCGCCCGCCGGAAGGTGACGGCGACCGCCCGCAGTCCCGTCGCCGGGACCATTCCGAGATCACGGAGTGGCGCGGATGGTGAGGCGCGCGGCGTTCTTCGACCTCGACAAGACGCTGATCCCCGGATCGAGCCTCTTCCTGCTCGCGCGCGGCGCGTACCAGCGCGACATGTTCAGGGTGTGGGACCTGCTGCGCTTCGCATGGGGGCAGACCGTGTTCCGGTTGGCGGGCGAGCGCGAGAGCAACACGGAGATGTCGCGGACGTCGACGCTCGAGTTCGTCACCGGCCACAAGAGCAGCGAGCTCGTCGAGTGGGGCACCCAGATCGCCGAGGAGCGGATCCTCCCCCGCGTGTACGAGGACATCGTGCGCGTGATCGAGGAGCACAAGCAGCGCGGGGACCTGACGTTCCTCGTGACCGCGGCCCCCGTCGAGCTTGCGTCGACGATCGCCGACGCGCTCGAGATGACGGGCGCGATCGCGACGGTCTCCGAGGTCGACGCGAACGGCTACTACACCGGCCGCCTCGTCGGGCCGGTCATGCACGGCCCCGAGAAGGCGAAGGCCGTAGCCAGGGTGGCGGCCGAGCACGGGATCGACCTGGCGGACTGCTCCGCCTACTCCGACTCGATGAACGACCTGCCGCTGCTGGAGTCGGTGGGCGATCCGCATGCGGTGAACCCGGAGCACGAGCTGCGGCG